>JAAYMA010000007.1 GCA_012521615.1 Clostridiaceae bacterium
CTACGTTTTTTGGTATAATGGTCATGAGACTTGAACGCTCCTTTCTGGGAGGTAATGGTTGTTTGGCAATTTCCATTATACCAGAGGCGTTTCAGGTCTCATTTTTTTATTAAGTTAACAGAACAAAAAGAGAAATTTGGAGGGACAAATATGAAAAGAAGAATTGCTCTTCTAATAGCAATGGTAATGGTTGCTATGCTTATCCTGCCCGCATGTGGCAGCAAAACTGACAAGGACACCCTTGCAGTTAATGTTGGGCCTAATCCCGACACAATCGACCCGGCTCTCAACTCAGCGGTTGACGGAGCTGTAATGATTATCCATGCATTTGAAGGACTCATGACTCTCGATGAAGAAGGAGTTCCTGTACCAGGCCAGGCAGAAAGATATGAAGTTTCTGATGATGGTAAAGTGTACACCTTCTACCTTCGTGACGGACTTAAATGGAGTGACGGCGAGCCTCTTACAGCTCATGACTTTGTTTACTCCTGGAACCGTGCTGTATCTCCTGAAACAGCAGCTGACTATGAGTATATGTTCGATGTAATTGATGGTTACGAAGAGAAAAACCTCAACGTTGTTGCCAAGGACGACAAGACACTGGTTGTAACATTGAAGAATGCTGTTCCTTACTTCCTGGAACTCACTGCATTCCCAACCTTCTCACCCGTTCGTAAGGACATTGTTGAAGAACACGGTGATGCCTGGGCAACCAAAGTTGACACATATATAGGAAATGGACCTTACAAACTGGTAGAATGGGTTCCAAGCTCACATATTACAATGGCACAGAATGAGAACTACTGGAATGTAGAAGCTCTTGGACCTAAAAAAATCAAATTTGTATTGATGGATGACGATGTTGCCATTTTGAACGCTTTCAAAAAAGGTGAAATCAAATTGGCGGATTCAGTTCCCATCGACGAAATTGAATCACTTAAAGGTACACCTGAATTTAAAGTATCTCCTCAGCTTGGTACTTACTATATTTCCTTTAACTGTTCAAAGGCACCCATGGACAATCCACTGGTACGTAAAGCTTTAACCCTTGCAATAGACCGTAATTTCATAGTTAACGAAATTACCAAATCAGGTCAGATCCCTGCAGGCGGATTTGTTGCAAGAGGTCTCTTTGACGCTGATCCTGCTCAGGAATTCCGTATTGTAGGCGGAGACTACTATGATGTGAACGACTATGAAGGCAATGTTGAAAAAGCCAAACAGCTTCTCGCTGAGGCTGGTTACCCCAACGGCGAAGGTCTTCCAACTATTGAATACCTTTATAATGAAGGAACCGGCCATCAGGCTATAGCAGAAGCTCTGCAGGATATGTATGCCAAGATCGGTGTTAAAGTTACACTTGCTTCCCAGGAGTGGAGCACATTCCTTAATACAAGAAAGAACGGCGATTTCCAGATGGCACGTAACGGATGGATCTGTGACTACAATGATCCAATAAGCATGCTCGACATGTGGATTACCGGCGGCGGTAACAACGACGCTCAGTGGTCAAATCCTGAATACGATGCACTTATTTCAAAAATCAAATCAACTACTGACAGAGAAGAGCGCTTCAAGCTCATGCATGAGGCAGAAGACCTTCTCTTTGAGGAAGCAGTATTGGCTCCTATATACTTCTATGTAGATGAATATCTCATTGACGAAAGCATCCAGGATGGCTTCTATGTTTCACCTCTTGGATACAAATACTTCATGTATATAAATATGAAGTAATTAAAATAAAAGTGGCAGAGGCAGAACCCTCTGCCACTTTTTTATATCTCTTATTTTTAATGGTTCTACGTCAAATGTTGGGGTTGAACTAAGTAAAATGAAATAGCCCGTGGATTACTGGCAGATGATCAATTTAGGTTATCTGCCAGTTTTTATGTACATATTTAAGCCATAACATGCAATA
>JAAYMA010000058.1 GCA_012521615.1 Clostridiaceae bacterium
CGACTACTTTCGAGGCTATATCCAGTACCAGCTCTATTATGTCTGTCTCCAGGGATTCCATTGTGCTTTCATAGTCTTCTTTACACTTGTTCTTAATTGCCTGGGCCTCCTGGATGATACTTTCATATTCCTGTCGGGCCAGCTCTTCTCCTTTTTTGTAACCCTCTTCCCTTGCAATTTTTTCTGTCTCTTCACGTAAATTCTCTATTTCTTCTCTGGCTTTCTTCAGTATATTTTCAGCTTCAATCTCTGCTTCTCTTAACAGCTGTGCAGCTTCTTCCTTTGCTTTATGTATGATATCCTGACTGATCTCCAGCTCCTTTTCCGGATCCAGTTCAGCTACAGCCTCATTATAGGCCTCCTCTTCTATTTCCTGGCTTTTTTCAGGAATAAATTTATACGGATTCCCGATATTTATCTGATTACGCTTATACACACTGTAGCCATAAGAATTACTAAACAACTATTTCATCGCCTCCGCCACGGGAAATAATAATCTCTCCGACATCCTCAAGTTTTCTGATAACATTGACAATTTTTTGCTGCGCTTCTTCAACATCTTTCAAACGAACAGGCCCCATATATTCAATATCTTCTTTGATCATTTCAGCTAAACGCTTGGACATATTACTGTAAATAACATTCTGAACCTCTTCTGTGGCACCTTTAAGTGCCATAGCCAGCATACTGTTGTCAACTTCACGCAGAAATCTCTGGATTGAACGATTGTCAAGCTGCAGTATATCCTCGAAAACAAACATGCGCTTGCGAATCTCCTCGGCCAGATCCGGATCCTCTATTTCAAGCGTATCCATAATGAACTTTTCTGTACCACGGTCTACTGAATTCAATACATCAACAATAGCCTGTATTCCACCAACAGCTGTAAAGTCTTCTGTTACAAGCGAAGCTATTTTCTTTTCAAGAACCCGCTCCACATCCTTGATAATGTCTGGCGAAGTTCTGTCCATTGTAGCCATTCTTTTTGCAACATCAGCCTGTTTATCCTGTGGAAGCGCGGACAAAACAGCTGCAGCCTGATGGGGTTTTAGATAACATAAAATAAGAGCAATTGTCTGAGGATGCTCACTTTGTATAAAGTTTAAGACTTGTGAAGGATCGGCCTTTCTTACAAAATCAAACGGCCTTACCTGAAGGGACACGGTAAGCTTGTTAATTATTTCCATTGCCTTTTCCGGACCCATTGCTTTTTCCAGAATCTCTTTTGCGTAACTAATTCCACCTTCAGCTATATATTGCTGTGCAAAACAAAGCTGATAAAATTCAGCCAATACCTTTTCTCTTTCAGCGGGTGACACTGCACGTATATTTGCAATCTCCAAAGTGAGTTGTTCTATCTCTTCTTCTTTAAGATGTTTAAAAATTTGGGCAGACCGCTCAGGACCTAAGGTGATAAGCAACATTGCTGCTTTTTCTTTCCCCGTTAAATCCCTTAATTGTTCACCCCTCGTAGTCACTTTTTCTGCACCCCCAACAAATTAAAGAATAACTTAATCCCAATCATCTGCAATCCAGTTTCTAAGAAGCTGAGCAACAGCGTCAGGGTTTTCCTGAGCGAATTTATCTATCTGCTTTTTAAGTTCGGATGGCTCTTCAACATTAATATCAACAATCTCTTCAGGTGATTCTGAAACATCGGCACCTGCGACTGCAGTCTCCAATGCAGCAATCTTCAAATCTTCAGGTTCTGTCTCTTTGCGTGGTATTGCAACAATGGTCATGACTATCAGTAAAATAAGCATGAGAACATAGAACCCGTACCTGTCAAACAGCTGTCCAACAGTATCTGCCAGTGTCTCAGCAACAGGCTCTTTCACAGCAAGTTTCTGAACACTTACCGAAATATTCTCTACAGGTATTCCGGTAGCGGCATAAGCAGTATTTTTTACTTCTTCTATATATTCGGGTGTAAACCCTTCGTCACTTTTTACCCTGTCACCATACCACAAAGAAATTGACATAGTAGATTGCTCAGGGACAAGTTTCCCAACAGCCTTTTCAGATTGCTCAGTAATCTCGTTAAAGATTCTTTCTTCAACATTATGGTTTTTTTCATATGTTGAATCGTTATCATCATCAAACTGGTAAGTAGGAGCAGTCTGAGGATTGGTATCTGTACCGGGCACCTGCCCTTCAGCTCCACTTTCGATGGTCTCATGAAGCGTCTCCTGGCTTTTTATAAAACCCTGGCCGCCTTCATCCGGAGCTGTATATTTGACACTTGAACTTACAAGGGTGTCGAAATCAAGCACGGCGTTTGCTGATACACTTATAGTATCGAAATAATCATTTTCTGCAATGCCGATTTTGAAGAAATCATAGACCTTTTTTTCCAGCTCCATTTCCCTTTGACGCCGCATTTCTTCCTGAGTATTGGCTCTGGCAAGATCCGGCAGATCCCCTTGTCTGAAAAGCGGGTTGAGATTTTCATCAACTATTGTTATCCTGTCTGCAGGAATTCCAAGTGAAGAAGCAACAACCAATGCGGCAGCATCAACCTGTTCAGGTCTTAATGGTTTTTTGGTTTTAAGCATTACATATGCGCTGCCTTCCTGATCCTCACCGGGCCTTACCCAATAAGTTTTTTCAGGTTTTGAATACTGTACTGTAGCATTTTCTACATTTTCAAATTTCTTTAATTTATAGACCAAATCATTGGTAAGATAATGCTTCCAAAGATTTTCCTTATCTTTCTCTGTTGCAGTCAGTGAGAGCTTGCTCCATGTATCTGCAAAGGTCACTTCCGGAGATACAATCCCCTGGGTCGTCAGATCAAATTCGATATCAGGTTTTTTCCTGCTGTCTACATAAATTTGCTTTTCGCCTTTTTTGAATTTTATATTATTCTCGGTCAGATAATTTACCACCGGCTGAAGATCCACATCTTCAGATTTTTCAAAAAGAGGCACATATTCAACCCGTAATGTTAAAAAACAAGTTATAGCAATGGCAAAAACCAGGATACCGGCTGTAAGATAAATTCTTGTTTTTTGGCTTTTATCAAGCTCTGACCAGAATTTTTTTATTTTCTCCCATATATTATTTAACGTTTCGGTCATACTCTCCTCCTTTAAAGAAGGTTTTTCTTCAGGTAAATAATACAGCAGGTTATCTTGTGTAGAAAAAAGTCTTTATGTGTCATTTTTATATTTAATATAATATATTGAGTTAGCCCTAAAAAGCTATGAGACAAATT
The DNA here is from genome assembly GCA_012521615.1 of Clostridiaceae bacterium. Classification (GTDB taxonomy): domain Bacteria; phylum Bacillota; class Clostridia; order DSM-8532; family DSM-8532; genus DTU059. Next base: position 3,218 of record JAAYMA010000058.1, read on the forward strand.
TCCTATTTACTAATTATTTAAACCTGCATTCTCATAATCTCCTGATAAGCATCCAATACTTTGTTCCTCACTTCCATGACGAACTGAAGCGAAATTGCGGCTTTTTCACTGGCAATCATTACCGAGTGTATGTTATCATGCTTACCAGCAATAAAATCTTCTGTTATTTTAATAGACTCCTGCTCCAGAGCGTTAACATTTTTAAGGGCATCTATAATCATATCCTTAAAACTCAGAGATTCTTCCGCTTTTTTAATGTTAACACCTTCAGATGCATTAATAATATTTCTGACAGCTTCAACACCATATATAGCCATATATATCACCCCTTAATTCAGCGCCCTATTTCAAGAGCTTTCAAAGCCATTGATTTGGAACTGTTAAGCGCTGTCACATTTGCTTCATATGCTCTTGTAGCAGAAATCATATTGACCATTTCAGTTATGATTTCAACATTTGGCATGCGTACAATTCCATTTTCATCAGCATCAGGATGGGACGGATCATAAACTTCTTTAAAAGGTGATGTATCCTCCACAATTCCTGCCACCCGGACACCACTGCCTGAAAGATATTTTTCACGGCTTTCCCTGGACAAATAATGCGAGAAAGGTACCTCCTTTTCCTGGAACAATACGGTTTTCCGTCTGTAAGGAGTACCGTCCTGGGTTCTGGTAGTGTTAACGTTCGCGATATTTTGTGAAATAATATCCATCCTCAGACGCTGGGCAGACAGCGCTGAAGCACTTATATTAAAGGAATTAAACAAGCCCATTTATATTAGCGCCCCCCTCTTATAACATTCTTAAGTTTCTGAAATTCACCGTTGATTTTTTGTACCAAAGTGTTGTAACGAATACTGTTTGCAGCAAGAAGTGCCATTTCATTTTCAATATCCACGTTGTTCCCATCGCTTCTGTAGGAAGAACTTGAAGGATCTTCAACTATTCTGATATTTCTGGAAGTTAATTTTGAAGCTCCATGCGATATTTTTCCGCTTTTCATTTCGCTGGTAAGGAGTTGCTCGAATTGAACAGTTTTTCTTTTATAATTAGGAGTGTCTACGTTGGCAATATTATGAGATATTACTTCGTTCCGAAGCCATGCAGCATCCAGAGCATGCTCAATATTGCTCCTGTTGAAAAGAAGTTTTGACAGCATAGCATCATCTCCTTAAATTGCAGAATTGCAATTTTATCATTTGTGCTTCCAGGAAAAATCTATATATCTATTCAAGAATATACCACAATAAATTGTTAATGACAACAAAGTTATGTAAACACATGTCTTTTTATAGAAAATTTTATCATATTTTTATGAATATTATCACATAATAAAGGGTGTTTCAGCAATTTTCTGGAAATATACTTCATTTTTATAGGCAAAAATCAGCTACAACTCCATAACTTTCTACTTATAAAGATTTCATCAGCAGACATAATAAGTAACGAGGAGGTGAGATTAATGGCAACCAACAACAGATCCAGAAGCAGAACACAGTTTGACAATATGAAGTATGAAATTGCTAGCCAGCTTGGTATCAACCTCAAACAGGGCTACAACGGAGATCTTACTTCTCGTGAAGCCGGAACCATCGGCGGAAATATTGTCAAAAAGGTATTTGAGTCTTACACCGGCAATCAGTATCCTCAGTATGACACAAACCAGCAGAATCAATAACTAATCCAATAGTATAAAAGGGGCTGTATCGTTTAATCGACGCAGTCCCTTTTTTATTAGTTTTCATCATTTGGATCCTGATATTTTAACTCTGTCTTGTCCAAGTCTTTTAGTTCTGAGCTTTCATCATCCTTCTTGCATTTCTTTCTGGATTTTTCATCGGAACTGAAGGCATTTTTCAATTGTTCAATGATTCCCGGAATATTGCCTAAAGCACGATCAAGTACCGCGTGGGGAGAAGCCGACAACAATCTTATTGTGTTATTTCTTCCCACTATGAGAAATGCAACCGGGTTAATACTTACCCCTGCTCCGCTGCCACCAGCAAATGGATATTTCATATTTTCATTTTTTTGCCCCTTGGAATATTCACCGCCGCCGGCAGCAAATCCAAAACATACCTTAGAGACAGGAATAATAACCGTGCCGTCAATGGTTTGCACTGCATCGCCTACAATGGTGTTGACATCAACCATTTCTTTTATGCTTTCCATTGCAGTTTTCATCAAATCTTCAATAGGATGCTGTCCCATAATTCTCACTTCTTCCTTTCCTGATCTTTTTTAATTTTTGAACTGCTATCAACTCTATAATATGACTAATTTTTGCCCTTAATATGCAGGTTATGTGAAGATCGGGACAATCTTTCTGAAAATCAGGATAGAAATCCAAAAAAAGTCTCTTTTGCGGTATGAAAGGAATTAACATTCCGAGAAAACTCCATATACTGCCATATATAATTGCTGTTTGAGCGGCATCATTTGTAGCAATCCTGCCTTTTACCGAAAGATCAAAAATCTCCAGATTCTTTTTTATATGCCTGAAAGTATCTTCCGAAAACAAAATTTTTAAAGTTCCGCTCAGACGGCCTTTTTTCTTTTTATATGGCTTGGGAAGCTGATCTTTCTTCTTTGCGAGAAATGAAAGACCGCCTTCTTTAATATTCCATCTGTAAAGTGTCAATAATCTGTAGAACATAACCTTTACAGTCATGTCAAAACCTTTAGAATCAAAGGATATTGTCAGCATAAAAGAAAGTTTGAGGAAAACTATGCATAAAAGCAATATTAAAATAAAAAAAGCCAGGAAAATCATTAAGGCACCTCCGCACCTATATGATTTCCTGGTCTTAGTAATTTATTCCACAATTCTTTAATCCAATGGCATATTTTCCATTACTTCCTGTATTTCATTCAGCTGAATGACGGGAAGATCCTGAATGGATGCAAATCCGAACACCCTGAGAAATTCCTCAGTTGTTTCATACAATTTGGGTCTTCCCGGACCATCATCCCTTCCGGCTTCTTTAATTAAATTTCTGTCAATAAGAGTGGACAGTGCACTGTCACTGTTTACTCCTCTGATTTTTTCAATATAGGCCTTGGTTACAGGCTGGTTATATGCAACAATAGCCAGAACCTCATAGGCGGCAGAGGTAAGCCCTTGTTTTTTTCTTACCTGGCCAAGTTTTGCGATATAATCATTATATTCCGGTTTGGTGCAAAACTGATATCCTTTGTTGATTTCACGGATCATTATGCCCCTGGAAGCATTTTTGTATCTAAATATAAGGTCGGTCATTATATTTTTCGTGGTTTTTTTATCGTGGCCGATTATATCGGATAACTTTTCCAGTGGCACAGGATCTCCTGCAGTAAATAATACTGCCTCAATTATAGCTTCTATTTCTTTAATGGACTCCATTCTGCTCACCTGTCTTTTCTGGGAGTTATATAAATTTCCCCAAAGGCTTTGGGCTGTTCAACTCTGGCCCTTCCAAGCTTGGCTACCTCCAGCACGGCTAAAAATCCTGTTGCTACCTCCAGCCGGCTTTTGTACGCTGTGTTATATAATTTTGAGAAACAGATCTTTATCCCCCGGCCTACAATATCCAGGATTTCTCTGATTTTAGCCTTTAACGAAACTTTTTCCCTGTCCAGGATGCGCTTCATTTTTTTACTTACATCATTCATTCTGCCCTTGTATTGACTCATTACCCTGATATAGCATGAACGGAGGACTTCAGCAGAAACATCAAGTTCTTCAGCTATAACAAGATCGGGTATGATTTCAGGAAGCTTGTAGTGTACAAGCACCCAATCCTTTTCCTGTTCTTTGAGATATTCTGAGAAGTCTTTATATTTCTTATATTCAACAAGCCTTAATATCAACTCTTCCCTTGGATCTATCTCTTCTTCCTCATCGGTTGTTTCTTTAGCCGGCAGCAGCATTCTGGATTTTATATGCAATAAAGTAGCAGCCATCACCAGAAACTCGGAAGCAATCTCCAAATCAAGTTTCTGCATCGCATCCAGGTAATCCATATACTGATCAGTTATTTCAGCAATGGGTATGTCATAAATATCTATCTTGTTCTTTTCAACAAGATAAAACAATAAGTCAAACGGTCCTTCGAAATTATCCAGTTTTATAGTATATGCATTGGTCAAGGCACTACTCATATCAACCCCATCAAATCCAGTCAATATTCATGGCTTTTCTGACTTCAGCCAGAGTCCTTGCTGCAACTTCAGTGGCCTTCCGGTTCCCTTCCCTGATTATATCTTTAATGTCATCGGTGCGCTTCATCCATTCAAGGCGCCTTTCATATATGGGAGCCATAAATGAAATAAGATTTTTCGCAAGCTTCTTCTTACATGCCACACATCCGATTTCACCATTTCTGCAATTATGTTCAACTTCTTCAATTTCATCAGGTGAGAAAAGTTTATGGTAGGCAAACACCGAACAGACCTCAGGATGTCCGGGATCAGTTTTGCGAATTCGCGCAGGGTCCGTAACCATAGTCATTACCTTTTTCTGAATGGTTTCAGGACTATCAGAAAGTGCAATTGTATTGTTATAACTCTTACTCATTTTTCTGCCATCCAGCCCCGGAAGGACTTTCATTTTTGTCAGAAGCGGCTGTGGCTCCGGAAATACTTCGCAATTATACAAATAATTGAAACGGCGTGCAATTTCACGGGTAAGTTCCAGATGTGGAAGCTGGTCCTCACCCACAGGAACATACTTTGCCTTATAAATCAGTATATCAGAGGACATAAGACACGGATAACCCAGAAAACCATATGTGGTAATATTCTTGTCTTTCAGCTGGCTTATCTGGTCCTTATATGTCGGACATCTGTAAAGCCATGAAAGGGGAAGGTTCATAGAAAGCAACAGGTGCAGTTCTGCATGTTCCCTTACATTGCTCTGCACGAAAATTGTGCACTTTTCAGGGTCAAGACCAGCAGCAAGCCAATCTATCAAAACATTGGTAATGTTATCCTTAAAGTCTGCTGTATCCTCATAACCTGTGGTTAAAGCATGATAATCAGCTACGAAAAAATAGCACTCATACTCGTCCTGCAGTTTTACCCAGTTTTCCAGGGCACCGAAATAATTGCCCAAATGCAAAGCTCCCGTAGGTCTCATTCCGCTTAAAACTATATCTTTTTTCTGCATCTATTTCACTCCCAGAGTATTGTTTCCGTATTATTACATAATATGTTACAACAAAGTTTGCTCAATTGTCCAGTAAAAGCAAACATTGCTTTATTTTGAGCCAGCGGCAAAATTACATTATTACATCCCGAAAATCAGACGTACTGTTAATACCATGCTGTCATAAATCGGCATGGCAAAAAAATTTATGAACCTGCTGAAGAGATTATCAGGAAGAACCACTACCAGCAAGAGGAAGGCAAGCCCTATGAATTGTTCATATCTGGCAAAGCGATAATAGCTTTCCTCGGGTATGACCGAGGACAGTATCCTTGAACCGTCCAGCGGTGGGACCGGTATGAGATTGAATACCGCAAGACTGATATTAACAAAGATAAATGCCTGCAGAAACTCTGTTCCGTAAATCAAAACATCTGCCATTGTCATAGAGTTTATAACAATAATTCCGACATTGACCAGCTTGACTATCAGTCCCCATATAAACATACCCAAAAATGCCAGAACCAGATTAGAAAGCGGACCTGCCAGGGATATCAGCAGCAGACCGGTGCGCCTGTTTTTTAAGTATGTTGAATTTACAGGTACAGGCCTTGCCCAGCCTACTCCGACAAGGAACATCATTAATACTCCCATTAAATCCAGATGTTTAAAAGGGTTTAATGTCAGCCTGCCTGCATATTTTGCTGTAGGGTCCCCCATCCTATATGCTACCCATCCATGTGCGAATTCATGGACCGGAAGCGCTATAAAAAGTATGGGAATCATCATTATGATATTTCTGAGTGAAATTGAATTCATCTTATTTACTCCATTCAAAACCGATTAATAAAAAAATCAATAACGGGCTGCCAGAAAATCAATATACCTGCTATAACAGCAATAACAGCGCTTACAAGTACAGCCGCAGCTCCGATATCCTTCACCCTTCCCGCCTGTTCACAATATTCGGTGGTAACCATATCTGTCAGTTTTTCTATGGCTGTATTCAACATTTCACTTACAAATACAATACCTATTACCAGTGTCAGGCATATCCAGCGAATAAAATCAATACCAAATATGAAACCTGCCGCAATAACAACCGCTGTACAAGTTACATGAATAATTAAATTTCTTTCACTTTTCAGGGCTTCACATATGCCATTGAAAGCATTTTTAAAGCTCTCACACAATGTTTTATTCTTATATTTGCCTTTGTCACAACTCATTTTTATTCCCTTTTCAGACCGATTTCCTCAAGTACAGCTCTTTGCCTTTCAATCATAATTGCTTCCTCTTCTTTATTCATATGATCATGCCCTAAAAGATGAAGCATGCCATGAACTGCCAGAAAAACAATTTCACGGTCAAATGAGTGGCCATAGTCATTTGCCTGCGCTTCTGCCCTTTCAACCGAGATTATTATATCGCCCAGTGAAATTCTGTCGGTTTCGGGATCAATATCGCCGGGTAAAATTATCGGTACTCTGTCATTATATTCTAACAAAGGAAAGGATAATACATCAGTGGGCCTGTCCATCTGCCGAAATTCCCTGTTTATCTCATGGATGGCGTTGTCATCGGTCAGAGTAATATATACCTCCCAGGGATAAGGAAAACCTTCAAGCTGGGCGCATAATTTTACAGCCTTTTTTATAAGATTCAAAGTCTCACTTTCTATCTTCTTTTTCTTCTGCCTGTTATACAATATCACTTTCACAGATAGCGCCTCCACAAATAACTATTGGGTCAATTCACCATATACGCTTTTGTCCAGTTCATCAAGAGTATTTTTCTTTTCAAGCTCAGGATACATCAAGCGTTCATGGAAAACCCCGCTAAGCCCCTGAACAAAGCAGTCTTCAATAATACCAAGATCTTTAAGGGTAAGATCACATCTGTCAAGCTGACCATCGTCCAGCTTGTCCTTGATAATTTTGTGTATCAACCCTTCAATTTTGCCCTGCGTTTTCTCTGGCAGGGAACGCACTGCAGCCTCTACAGAATCAGCCAGCATAACTACAGCTGCTTCACGGGTCTGAGGCTTGGGACCTTCATACCTGAAACTTTCTTCTTTGATTTCCTCAGCTTTTTCACCCTGCTTTGCCTTATGATAGAAATAGGCCACAAGAGTAGTCCCGTGATGTTGCACGATTATCTCCCTTATAACCTTGGGAAGCCGGTATTTTAAAGCCAGTTCTTCACCATCTTTTGTATGGGATGTTATTACAAGAGTGCTCAAATTTGGCGTTAATTTGTCGTGGGGATTTTCTGACAACTGATTTTCCTTAAAGAAATTAGGCCGCTTCAGTTTGCCCACGTCATGGAAATAAGCTCCTACCCTTGCCAGCAAAGGATTTCCCCCTATTTCGCGTGTTGCCACCTCAGCAAGATTTCCCACCATAAGACTATGGTGATAAGTTCCCGGAGCCTCCATCAAAAGGCGTTTTAAAAGCGGGTGATTGGGATCGGTAAGTTCCAGGAGTTTTAAGGGGGTCACCACATTAAATGAACTTTCAAGGAACGGCAGAATTCCCATTGCCAGAATAATTGACAATATTCCATTGACGAAAACCAGACCACCGTCATGTATGAGATTTCTGGCACTTTCCTTGTCAATAACACCAGTTAAAACAATTACAAACGCATTTATAACACCGAGTATTACTCCTGAAAGCGAAATCTTTCTTCTCTGTGTGGCACCAACCGAAAAAAACGCTGCAAAAGAACCGCCTATCAGCGCCATTAACATGAATTTATGGTCTCCACCTATCATAAGATTATAGGAGAATGTAAGAAGTATATTGACCGTTATGGCCGGTTCCACCCCCAGGAATATGGCAATCAGCACAGGTGCGATAAATACTGGCATCAAAAGAAACGAAATATCGGGTAAAAATCTCCTGAATGCCCACGCAAAAAGGGTGGTTATCAGAATTACCACACACATCAGCATAACCGAGTTTTTATCAAAATAAAGTTTGGGATGGAAATTCCGCAAATATATAGTTGATATAATGAGCAATCCAAGAATAATCAGGAAAACCGCCATATAAAGAAGATAATCAGGTTTTCCTTCATTGTCTATGTAATTGAGTTCTTTCAAAACTGCATATATATCTTCAGTAACTACATTATCCTTACTGATAATCCGTTCACCTTTATATATGATTATGGGATGTTCATTGATATAACTTTCAATAAAGGCATCCCTTTGTTCCTGTGTAGCTTTTTCATCAATCTGGCTGTTGGCCTTCACGGTTTTATTCAAAATGTCGCGGGCCAGAATCTTTATGCCCTCATTTTCAAACCTCATTTCGATTTGAGCAAGACTTACCGCTTTTTCCTGCGCCAGATTCTCATCCATGAGATTCCTGGAAGTCAAAGCAGGAAGAGTTTCCTTTATAATAATATTTTTCAGATTTTGAAGTTCCTCTTCCCCTTCATCAGTAAAAAGATACTGCCTGTTTAGAACACTCATGTTAAACAGTACCTGAAACTTTTTATCAGGGTCATGGTTCCTGATCTTTTCATCCAGGGACAAATAAGACTGATCTTCTTTGACAGATGAGATGAGCCTTCCAAGTTCGTCAAAATATTCATAAGCACCATTGAACATATCACTGTTGGCTTTTAATATCGGAATTAGTACAGGTTCAAGCTTTTTAGCCTGTTCCTCTGCATTCTGCCTTGTTTTTATTTTGTTTTCTATATCACTCGGCGCCTGTATATCAACTTTGGAGACTTCCCCCACCGAAAGCATATATTTCTTGGGAGCAGCCTCATATGCCACAACAGTTGACAAAACAAGCCAGGTAATTGCCAGTATCATTATCCGCTGAAAAGAAGCGCTTCTCAAATATTTCTGAAACCTGATGTCTACGTTTTTCCTACGTTTCTTCACCATTGACATCCCTGCCTTTAGCATCCTCTTCATATGCTTTTATAATACGCTGAACCAGTTCGTGTCTCACTACATCCTTTTCAGATAGGTATATAAAAGACACGCCGTCAACATTTTTTAAAATTCTTCTTGCCTCATTCAACCCGGATTTTTTATCCCTGGGAAGATCTACTTGTGTAATATCTCCTGTAATGACCATTCTTGAACCTGTTCCCATACGCGTCAGGAACATCTTCATCTGCTCAGGCGTAGTATTCTGAGCTTCATCCAGAATAATGAATGCATCATCCAGTGTCCTTCCGCGCATATAAGCCAGTGGAGCCACTTCAATCACACCTTTTTCCAGGTTGGTGTGATAGGTCTCAGGACCCATAATTTGATACAGGGCATCATACAGGGGACGCAGATAGGGATCCACTTTATTTTGGAGATCGCCTGGCAGAAAACCAAGTCTTTCACCTGCTTCAACAGCCGGTCTGGTCAATATGATACGGTGCACCAGCTTTTCCCTGAATGCCTTTACAGCCATTGCCACTGCAAGAAAAGTTTTCCCGGTACCTGCCGGACCTATCCCGAAAACTACCGGATTACGGCGAATAGCATCCACATATCTTTTCTGATTATAAGTTTTGGATTTTATGGGCTTACCCCGATAAGTCAGACATATCAAATCAAACGGAAGATCATGGTTATTCAGTCTTTCCTCATCAGTAAGATCAAGAAGGTAACGTACGTTCTGCTCGGTTATGGTATTACCCTCTTCGGCCATCAACAATAATTTTTGCAATACATCCACAGCAGTGTCAGCACGGCTTTCAAAGCCCGTAATATGCAATTCATTATTTCTGGCTGTTATTTTCACTTCCAGTCTGTCCTCGATAATTCTCAGGTTTTTATCATTCGTCCCGAATATATTTGCCAGCTGCTCCGGAGCCGGCACATCTATTTGTCTTTCTACAACTGTACTCAATAAAATCCTTCCTTTATTCAATAACAGGTTCAAATCCTGCTATATCTTCTTCGCACTCTATAACAATCTGTATGTACATTTGACCACTGTCACTTTCGAAGAAATTAATCTTCTCATCCACAATCCTGCTGTCAGGAGGCAGTCTTTGTGCCAACTTTTGTCTGACAGTTTCTTCTGCTATGCTTTTTGCTTCGTCCAAGGTCAAATCTATCTTATTTTCAATTATTTCAAAGCTTTTTTCTATGGTCAACCCTATGGGCAGTTTTATTCCAAAGGGTCCGGTTAAAATTTTATCATATGATGAAGTTTCATAAATTTCAAATGGTATTTTTTTGCCCGGTAATTTGATTTTTTCATCTAAGAATTTCAAATATACTGTTTTATGTTCATTTCCGGTTTTAATCCGTTGCGTATATTCCATGGAGACCGGAAGTGAGCTTTCATACCATGTTCTTGCTATAACCCGCCCAAGGGCATGGACCTCCTTTGATCCAAAATCCCCGCCCAGGTCAGGCCGTTGATTTTCTATTTTGCCGGATACCAGAAGCTGACCTTTCCGGACTGTGTCCCCTTCCTTGACCAGTGCATTTCCTGCATATACCTCCATTTTGACAATCAGCCCGTCACGTTCTGCCACAATATTGTAAGGCTGATTACTTTGAATTAATTTTGGTACCGAGATACTGTCTTCTATGCTGACAGTGAGCTTAACTCCTCTTATTTCCACTCCTGCCCACGCAATACCATCGACCTGCATTACAATTTCCTGAGCTATTTTTTTGGGGTCGAGCCCCATCTTGAATCTTCCTCTTTTAACTCTTTCATTTTCCAATATTTTCATTATTCCGGGAACCTGCTCAGGCTTGCATCCGGTTATTTCTATTTCCCAGATTATTGATGTCGAAATCAGAAAGAGGAAAACAAATATGGCAAAGCCAATTTTAAATCCCCTTCTCTTTCTAAGCCTGGCCAAAACAAAAGGGAAACCGCATTTTTTCACAATACGCACTCTGCAGGCCGATTTTTTGGCCGCCGGCCTCATATGCCTGAAACCTCTGAGGCTTGCCTTCATTACAGCCGATTCATGGTCTTTTCTTTCAATGTCCCATAAAAGTATCTGACGCCTTGAACAAATATTGATAAAGCGCTCAATACTCTTTCCTGTAACAACAATGATAACATAACCTCTTATATAATTCCATAAATACACGAGAAACATGACAAATTCACTCACTTCTAAGCGTCATAGTCAATATTCGAAATTTTTCCTCCAATAATCATCTCTTCGCTTGTAATCTCACGTATTTTTAAATTTGTTCCTGTTATTTTTATAACTCCATTATTTGTACTTATCCTGATCATTCCATCCTTGAAATCCATTATCCCTTTGAAATTCTCAACCAGGACTTCGCCTCTTCCTATGGCTGTTACCCGCGGGTGACTGCCTACAACATCCTCAGGTATTTCAAAAATCCTGGCGAGTTTTTCACCGAGACTTGGACCGGGTTCTTTACTGCTTTCCCGTTTAATTCTATAAATTCTGCGTTTCATGGCCTTCCACCTCGCGCAAGTTCCTCCAGTTCATTTACATCCCCGAATTCATATCCGTTTTCCCTGGCGTGATGTATTATTCTGTCCAGGGCTTCTGCATTATCCTTTGAGACTGCATGAAGCAGAATGATTGCACCATTATGCAAATTCTGTGTTACTTTTTCAAAAGCGTATTCCCATCCTCTCTGCCGGTTAACCGCCCAGTCGTCATAGGCAAAACTCCAGAAAACATTGACATAACCCAATCTTGAAGTAATCTCAAGAGTTTTTTCACTGTATTCACCCTTGGGCGGTCTTAAAAACACCATATTTTTGCCGTATTTTTGATAGAATTTTCTGTCCAGTCCGACCACTTCCTCTTCAAGGGACTTTTCATCTAAAAGCGGCAGGCTTTTATGATTAACAGTATGATTGCCTACCACATGACCCTCATCAATCATCCGCCTAATAAGTTCATCTTCTTTTTCAAGGTAGGGACCGGTTACAAAAAAAATTGCATTGACCTTGTTCTCATAAAGAACATCAAGAATTTTAGGAGTATACCCGTTTTCATATCCTTCATCAAAAGTAAGATATATTTTGGGTTTTTCAGTATCAGCAATGTATATCGAATTATATTTTGTAAGCAGTTCCGGGGTACCCGGATCGGCTTTGGGAATTGCGCCGGGCTTGCCTCCTCTTCTTATGCCCCAGCTTCTGAGCCCCGTATAACTGTCATTAATACCAGAAGCGAAATATTCCGGATCGATATCAACATTTTCATTTCCTTCTGTAAGAGTTCCTGTAAGCTCCAGCGTGTATGACCAGGTCGATATATTGGGAAGCTCCCGGGAAAGAAAAAGACTGAATGCCAGTACAGCCAAAACAACGATTATCAGCAGTAAAATATTCTGATTTAATTTTTTCAATTCTGCCACCTTCCTGAGACTAAACCTGAGACTAAAAAAGAGCCATTGTTTATCAATGACTCTTTTTCCCTATTAACATTATATTTATGTTTTATGCAGTAATTACTAATGGTTTTTAAATGAAGAAATTACTGGTCTACAGGAGTAAGCATATCAATAGGTATATCCCGCACAGCAGGAATTATCACATTTTTATCTCTTTTTATCTCCACCTCAAAATCATAGTATTCAAATTTATCCAATACACCAGCCAACAGTTTCAGGGAACTTTCCATTTTATCAGCATCACCTATAGCCTTTATCGTATAGGGAGGCACAAGTTGCCTTGCGTTAATCATAATATAATCTCCGGCATTTCTGATTTCACTCATTGCCACGATACGCTCGTCATTTACACTTATGGCCTGTACATCAGAAGCTTTAAGCTCATTGATCAGCTCTTCTATATGCCTGTCTTCAACAGGTATTAATCCGCCTGATTTTATAGTAATAACAAGTCCTTCACCCTTTACTGTCTCAAGCCCTGCCATAATTCTGGCATTCAAAACCGCCTGTTGAAGCTCCTCCAGATATTGTTTATCTCCACGTTCATTATTTTTAAAAGCATCAACTTCCCTTTGAAGTTCCTGAAGCCGTGCTTTCAGATTCTCGTTATTTTCCTTTTCCATCAGCAGTTCATCTATTAATTGGTTGACATCTTCTTTCTCATACTGTGCCAGAACCTGGTTAGTTTTTACACTGCTATACTGCCAGGCAATTATTATTCCAAGTACCAGACAAACAAAAGTGAGGGATACGGTCCTAAAAGTCTTCACTGTTTACCACCTCCAGGTCTTTGAAGACATCGTTCAGCGATTCATAAAGATGGTACCTGTCAATCCTTATCTCGTCTTCTTTGGAAACATCTATTCGTATACCTACAAGGCGCATGAATGCTACTGTGGGCATTGTATTTATTGCCTCATACAATATATCCGGATCTCCTATTGCTTTAATGACATATGGAGGCGGATATCTGTTGTTGTTAACAATGATTGTCGGACCTGCGCAGACGGGTTTTGTATCAGTTACAACTCTCTCACCGTTTACCGAAATGGCCTGGGCACCGTTTGCCTTAAGCTCATCAAGGATTTCATTGATATCCCTGTCATGAATAATATACTCATCAATTCTGAGCTCACCTATTTCGGGCGCATCTTCCATAATTATGACTATACCCTTTCCTTTGACAGGTGTGAGACCAGCCCGAAAGAATTCAAAATTACGCTTTTCCATAAGCCTTCCAATTTCATTGTTATTCAGTTTCTCACCTATATTTTTCAGCAATTGCTCCCGCTCGGCTTCCAGATTGTTTAACTCTTCTTGTAATCTGGCTTTTTCAGCCCTTTCAAATTCAAGTTCAGCTGCAAGCTCCTTGATAGTAATAGTCTCTTTGGAATCACTCTGGACTATGCTTCTGAATTGCACGCTTACAAGTATTCCAAATAATAAAAAGATTAAAAACATCATGCCGCGATGGCCTTTGTTCATATCCGCCTGCCTTTCAAGTCTAAAGGAATTCTACAATCCTTTCGGTTTTTGATACCATAGTATCCACATATCGATTATTAACCAATACCACTGGTCGTGAAAAATCCATTTTATTCATAAAGACTACTTCGCCTATTTCCCCCGTATTCAACCGCACTGTTGAACCTATATAATAATTGGTTATATTCTTCAGGAATGTATTAAGTACAACCGGGTCGAGTATGCCAAAACTTCCATGCTGCATAAGTTCAAAAACTTTAAACGGTGTGTCATTACTTTTGTACGGTCTTCTGGCGGTCATTGCATCAAAGATGTCGGATACAGTAATTATCTTCGAATAAATATTGAGCTGATCTCCCGTCAGCCCCCCGGGATAGCCGCTTCCATCCTCTTTTTCATGATGGGTAAGAATGGCGGCTGCCACTTCCTCAGGGATATCCTCCATCTCCTTAACAATATTATATCCGTATTCAGAGTGCTTTTTCATTTCCTCAAATTCTTCATCTGTCAGCTTTCCGGGCTTATTTAAAATATACGGGGAAATTTTTGTTTTGCCAATATCGTGGAGTAAACCCGCCATGGCTAAATTTTTTATATCCTGTTTACTGAGCTTAAGCCACTTACCTATTACTATACAGAGTAATGAGACATTTATGCTATGGTAATATGTGTATTCATCTATTCGCCTTACTTCCATTATTGAATCAATTGCAAGCCGGTTTGTGCCTGATGTGGAAGTCAAAGATTCTATAATGGGGTTCACTTCATTTATATCTATTTTTTTGCCCGAAGATATTTCATTAAATATCTTCTTTGTCTCCTTAACATTCATCTCATATTCAAACTTGAACTGGAGTTGCCTGATGGACTCCTTACCTTCTTTTTGAATGTAAGTGACCTCTGGTTTCTCACTTAAAACGGCTACTGTTTGTATCCCCATATTTTTCAGGTGCTGAATCATGCTGTTGTTAAGAACAGTATTCTCCCATAATAACACACTGCCAAATCTGTTGAAAACCGCCTCAGCTGTAACCATCCCTGGCTTAAGAGAATCTACAGACAAAAACTTTTTAGTTGCATTCATTTGTATAACCCCCAGGGTAAATAAATTACAGAAAATAATATCTCTATCAAATTTATCGTATATTACAGCTGTAAACTTAAGCTGGTCTTTATGTTAAATCATTACACATCTTTTTGAATGTATCCTCATCTATAATTTTAATTCCAAGTTGCAGGGCTTTGTCAAGTTTGCTTCCCGGATCACTTCCCGCCAGTACATAATCTGTCTTTTTCGACACACTGCCTGTCACTTTTCCGCCTCTTTCCTCTATCATTTTTGCAGCTTCTTTTCTTGAATAGGTTGGCAATGTACCTGTAAGAACAAAAGTCAATCCTGCAAAAGAATTGTTTACCGGATTTGACACCTTGGAAGTCATATTCACCCCGTACTCTTTCAAAAGCCTTATGGTATGCTGTGTCTGATCCTGCTGCAAGAACTCAGAGAGACTTTCCGCCATTTTCTCCCCTATATCATCAATTGATTGAATATCTTCTTTTGTCGCATTCATAAGGTTGTCCATGCTTTTGAAATGTTCTGCCAGAAGCTGGGCAGCCCTCAAACCTATATGTCTTATACCGAGCCCGAAAATCAGCCTGGAAAGATCATTGTCCTTGGATCTTTCTATAGAATTAAGGAGATTATCGACAGATTTTTGCCCCATTCTTTCAAGGGCAATCAATTCATCACGCCTTTCATGAAGCCTGTAAATATCAGGGATGTTGCTTATAAAATTCTTTTCCAGAAATGTTTCAATTAACGCAGGGCCAAACCCCTCAATATTCATTGCATCCCGGGATGCAAAATGCAAAATGCTTCTGAAAAGTCTTGCCGGACATTCAATTCCAGTACACCGGACTATTGCTTCATTTTCCTCCCTGACTGCAGGCGCTCCGCAAACAGGACATTTATCAGGCATCTTATAAGGAACTGCGTTTTCAGGCCGCTCAGAAAGCTCAACCTTTATTACCTCAGGAATTATTTCGCCTGCCTTCCTGATCCAGACGGTGTCCCCTATTCTGATATCCCGCTCCTTAATATAGTCTTCATTATGTAAAGTAGCCCTCGATACGGTTGAGCCTGCGATAAAAACAGGTTCCAATACAGCATTGGGCGTTAAGGCCCCTGTTCTTCCTACCTGAATAACTATATCCTTTAATACGGTCTTCTTTATCTCAGCCGGATATTTATATGCTACCGCCCAGCGAGGTGCCTTGCTGGTTGAGCCAAGAAGTTCCCTGTATTCAAGATTATCTATTTTTACAACCGCTCCGTCAATCTCATAGGGTAGTTCACTCTTAAGCTCACCCAGAGCCCTTATCTCCTCTGCCACTTCTTCTATTGAGCTGCATTTTTTATAGTCAGGACTTACCTTAAACCCTAATTTCCTTAAAAACTCCATACCTTCGGAATGTGTTTTTATTTCCACACCCTCAATGAGCTGAATATTGAATACAAAGATATCCAGCTTGCGTGAAGCAGTAATATTGGGATCCAGCTGTCTTAAAGAGCCGGCCGCCGCATTCCGCGGGTTTGCGAACAATCTTTGACCTGCTTCTTCCTGTCTTTTATTCAGCTCCTCGAAATCTTTCTTTGCCATAAACACTTCGCCCCTGACCACAAGATAGGGCAGATCAAGACCGTCCGGCAAATTAAGCCTGAGAGGTATTGAACGGATGGTTTTAAGATTTTGGGTGACATCCTCACCTACAACCCCGTCTCCCCTTGTCGAACCCCTCACAAAAAGCCCGTCCCTGTATTCCAATGCCACTGAAAGCCCGTCAATTTTTTTCTCGACTACATACTCTATATCTTCAGTCTTTAAATTGGTTTTAACCCGCTGATCAAATTCAAAAAGTCCCTGGACAGAGAAAACGTCCATGAGACTTTCCATTTTCACCTGATGATAAACTTTCTCAAACGTACTCTGAGCCTGTCCTCCAACCCTCCGGGTGGGGGAATCAGGTGTTATCAGTTCAGGATTTTGTTCTTCAAGTTCAAGAAGCTCATGATAGAGTTTATCGTATTCATAGTCAGATATTTCAGGGTTGTCATCAACATAATACTTATGGTTATGGTAGTTTATTATTCTGCGAAGCTCCTCTATTCTCTTAACCACATCCACTTCTATTCACCGACTTCCTTAAATACATATAATTCACCATTATGTTCAAAAGCCCCTATTTCCTCAAGTGTAAGTTCTATACCCCTTGCTATCCCCTGAGCAGTTTTCAGCCTGAAATCCTCAGACAATAAACGGTCATGATCATCCTTATTTGTAATATACCCGGTTTCAATCAGTATGGCGGGCATCACGGTATGTCTCAGTACTGCAAGGGGCCTGGAGATTATACCGTTAAACTTGATGCCTGTAGCATTCTTGATTTCATTTCCGACAATTTCGGCAAACTGTTCTTCAGTAAATTCTTCATAAACAGGGTCTTTATTAAGGTAGTACACCTCCATACCGCTTACAGAGGCTGCCCCCTTACCTTCATAGGCGTTTACATGTATGCTTACAAAAAGCGAGGCATTATTTTCATTGGCAACATCAGCCCTTAATTTCAAATCTTTTTCAATGTTGTCATTGAGGTGGTCCTCACCCTCGCGGGTCATCACTACATTTATACCCTTTTCATTCAAAAGGGATTTTACTTTCCGGGCTATATCCAGGGTTACTTCTTTTTCATAAAAACCTTCCAAATAGGGTGATACTGTACCCGGATCCCTTCCGCCATGACCTGCATCCACTACAACCACTACCGGATCCATGGTTTTGCCTTCCGGCACATTTATTGAAGGAGTAGGCGTAGGTGTGGGGGTAGCGACAGGTGTTGGCAATACTTCAGGGGTAACTGCTACCGAACTTTGGTCTGCAGGATCTTCCGAATTTTTGGCTATGGCAACAATCACAGCTGTAATTGCCAGCAAGAACACCAAAAGCACTGCAAAAAACCGGGTAGCGTTGACCAATCTAAACCAGGGTTTATGTTTTTTATTTTTTAAAGTCACCCAACTCATATGTCCACTCTCCGCAAAATTTCTGTATTTAATATAATACACTAATTTATACGCGAAGAACAGAATAAATATAGAAAGATTCAGAAAGTCTTTCACTGCATAAACTCAATGCAGGAACCTGTCCACATCTTTTGGTCCGATATTCTCATGCAGTGCCATATTTATCCCATTTGCCACAAGTCTGGAAAGGTAATCCACAATTTCATCGGTGTCTTTGGGCGTAACTACAAGATTTCCCGAATAAGGCTCCAGCAGTTCTATAATCATCTGATATTTTTCATCCCTGTTTATTCTGGACAGCATCCTGTAGAAATCGCTTCCGTGTCCTGCCTGCTGCATCATACTGTCCATTATAAGATCCAGAGTGTCACTTACCATGGTAGCGGCATCCACCACTGTCGGTATACCTATAGCTATAACAGGAACGCCCAGAGATTCACGTGTAAGCGCCAGACGCTTGTTACCGACTCCTGAGCCGGGGGCTATACCAGTGTTGGCAAGTTGTATTGAAGAATTGACTCTTCTGACATCTCTCGAGGCAAGGGCATCGACAGCTATAACCAGGGCAGGTTTGACATTATCCACAATACCTTTGATAATATGACCTGTCTCTATTCCCGTTATTCCCAGAACACCCGGTGAAATGGCGCAGACCGGCCTTGTGGTATTGTCAACTTCTTTGGGAAGATATTCGTATATGTGCCTGGTGACAAGCACCGACTGAGCTACTTTGGGACCCAGCGCATCTGCGGTCACATTCCAGTTTCCCAATCCTACTACCAGAACAGTATCCTTTTTATCGATATGAATAAGTCTCTCAAGTTCCCTTGCCAGCATTCTGCATGATTTTTCATACAGATCCCTGCTCCGGCCATGTATTCCCGGTATATCAATGGTTATATAGCTGCCAATAGGTTTACCTACCCTTCTCTCTCCTTCAGGGTTGTTGACATGAACCCTTGTGATTAATACCTCGTTATCCCCGTCTTTTTCTACACCAATTCCTTCGCCAAATCCGCCATAATTTTCACGTGTACGGGCACCCGCACCCACCACCCGCGATTCGTCCGCCATGTCTGTACGAATAGTGCGTCTGATTTTTTCCATTTTTCACCCTCCATATCCATAGAATATGGTTCTATTATCTACATTTCTGCCGGTTTAATACTAAATCTATTATTTCAATCTCAAGGAACTTTTAATATAACCTCCATATGCAAAAAACCATAGACTGTGGGCAGGATCAGTATTTCTTGAAGAAAAATCCTTGCATTCAAAAAAACTTCGTGATAATATATTTGTTGTTGTACAAAGACATAGGAGGTGAGTTTGAATGGCGAATACCAAGTCTGCAGTCAAAAGAGTTAAATCTTCTACTGCCAAAAGAATGCAGAGACGTATGAAAAAATCTGAACTGAGAACAATACTTCGTAAGTTTAAAGAAGCTGTCGAAACAAATTCTCCAGAATTACCAGAGCTTCTTAAATACGCTGTTAAAAAAATAGATCAGGCTGCTGCAAAAAACATTATTCACAAAAATGCCGCCTCCAGAAAAAAATCACAGCTTCATAAAACTTATAATTCTGTTTTGGTAAAAGAATAATATAGTTTATGACAAATATAAAACGTACCTCGGTACGTTTTTTATTATTTTGGGATATTTAAATTTTATATTTATTTTTATTGAAAATTTTAATTTCTAATTGACATTTTTCACAGTTATATTTTCCATTTCAACATTGGCATGGCGCACAACAATATCACTTATATTGGCAACCTCAACAGCCGTAAGACTTTCAGCCTTCACAATAACATCCACATTTCCTGTTTCACTCATATAAGTCAGGGCATCCTCAAAACCTCTCTGCTTTATAAGGGTTTCAATGGTATTTTCAATCTCACTTCTTCTTATAATATCTATCAGCTGTTGTTGGGCTTCTTCCACAGTCAGACTTGACGTTGGAGTTGCTGCATCATCCACACCGTCAATAATCGCTTTCAGTTCATCCTTTTGTCTGCTTCTGACCTTATTTCTTTCCATACGGGCTTCAGCAAAATAACCCGTTCCCTGAACCTGTTTTTCGGTTTCATCATCGATATTTGAAGTATCGGCTTCGCCATTTACATATACTGCTGCACCGGGAATCTCTTTATCATCACCTTCAAGTGCACTTGTTATGGGAAGATCCCCATATGTATTTTCATTGTATGATTCGCCCGCATCTCCATAATTGTACTGCAGTATCCCCACAGCAATTATAACAAGAACAAGCCCTAGTACAATTATCTGTTTTCTTTTCATAACTTTCCCTCCAGGTCATGTCATCAGATTTCGCAAGAAAATCTAAAATTGCTTATATAAAATTATATTTAGTAACCTCTGCTATTTATGCTTCATTATCTGAACACGGTGTTCCGGAATGCCCAAAAGAGTGCAAACCGCATTATTGAGCTGTTCCCTTATAAGAATGTCATCAGCTCCCTGGGCTACAACTACCACTCCTTTTATTTGAGGAACGTTCACCTTCAGAATTACAGGGGTATCATCACCCGACAGCGCAAGCTCACGGGTTTCTCTTATCTCGGAGGATTTACCGCTGGCTCCCTCATCGCTTCTTGTATTCTGTTCGTTATTGTATGCCGGTACATGTTCGCTGCTTGAATCAGCAAATATCATCACATCTACCTGGCCTGCGCCCTCTACTTTCGAAAGTAATTCAGACAATCTGTTTTCAAGATCGCTTATAATTTCATGTCCATTCAAGGGCGTATATTTCAGCCCCGATTCTTCAGAGGCTGTTATAGTGCTTATATCATTCATGGCATCTTTGGCGTCATCAGATTTGGATAAAAAACTTGCAGCTATGAGAATGATCACGCCCAATATAACAATCACTACCAGATTTTCGAAGTTGGAAGGTTTCTCCTTGCCGTCTTTATCCTTTTTCTTCACAAAAAAACTTGAGAAATTCCTGAACATGCTTACCCTCCTCTGTCAAAAGCGCTTATGTCTATAATGATATTTTCCTTTTCCAATGAAAAAACTTCTGATAGTTCATTCCTGATTTTTTGAAGTATCTTATCATCTATTGTTTTGGAATTATTATAAGGGCCCGGTTTTAAAGTTAAGTACAGTGCTCTTATCATTCCGAATGTTTCTTTACTGGGTTCCTCATAAAGTACTGCATCCACATTGCCAATCATAAATTCGCTCTCTCCCATATAACGACTTTTGATATCATTGATTAGTGACTGCCGGTAAACTTCAAGAAGCTGCCTGTTGTTCTCCTGCTGAAGTTTACTTATTCTGTCGTGCATTTCCCGTTCTGATAATTTTATATAATCATTCCAGGCCAATACTTCCACATCCAGCCCGGAATTGATCAGATTAATAACAGGCATGGAAATTATCAATGTTACAGCCAGTCCGCAGGTAAGCTTCACATATTTATTAAGACTGCCCTCAGGTGCAAATTTTTCAATCACTGTACAGAGTATCACTACTGTAACAAGGGTAATAATCCATGACCTAAGCCCATCCATATATTTACTCACTCCACGTACAAGCTATTCCACTTATTTGAATTTAATTCAAAAATCCGCCCAGGTTCATAAGAGCTCCTGTGAGAAGAATAAGCACAAATAAGGACGCTCCCATTATTCCAAGGACAACCGAAAGACATCCGGTTGCTTCTTCCAGTCCATCACATACAGCTTCATCGCAAACTGGCGCCCCTATCGCAGCCACCAGTTTAAGGGCAAACATAATAATAAAAACTTTAATAAAGGGGATTAAACATATAATGACCAGTCCGATAATTGTCAATAATCCTGCTGCATTCCTGACTGCCATAGCACACTGCATTATGGTATCAGCTGCATCTGCCATGTACTTGCCCGCAACCGGCACAAAAGTCCCGATGGCAAATCTGGTTGTTTTTAATGCCACCGCATCAACCGATGAGCTGGCTATTCGCTGTACCGATATAAAAATAGAAAACATCAGGGTCAGCACTCCCGTGATCCATACGGTACAGCTTTTAAAAAGACTGGCTAAATTCTTCAGTTTAAATCTTTCCGAAATACTGTCAATGAGAAACAACAAACCTGCCATGATGGCCAAAGGCAAAAGAATATTTTTGAATATCTGACAGGCAATATTGACGCCTACCAGTATCACAGGCTGAATTGCACTGATGGAAACTATCTGACCTGACGTTGCCATTAGTGCAATCAGAGCGGGCATAGCAACTGATGCAATATTTTGCAGTGACCCGATTGTAGTTTGTGCAATCTCAGCGATGCTGCCAAAACTCACTGAAACCGAGAGTATGATAATCCCGTTTATGCCCAGTTTTGCAGCTTCATTGGGCATACCTGAACTAAATGGCTGCAAACAGCGTATTACCGCTCCCAGAAGGATTATTGCATATAATCTCAGTATCAGCGAGAGATTGGCCCGTAATTCCTTGCCAAAAAGTGAAAGAACTAATTTAGGGATACCTTTCAGATTTTCCATGGGCGACCCTTTAAGAGTACTCTTTAAAATGTCTTCAGCAGTAAAATTATATATATCAGCCTCATCAAGGGCCTCATCCACAATTCTTTCCACTAATCTGATCTCGTCGGAATCAAGCTTTTTTTCGATTACATTTTGAGTGTAATCATTGTCAGACTGGGCAAAAGCGGGACAGTTCCCTATAAAAAACATTAAAACTACGACCACATACAACTTTGCTACTGATCTTCTTAAAACCCGCATTTTTCCACGCCTCTCTTATGTACTTAAAAAGACCGGAGCCACTACAGTATGCTTGCAATCATTCTTATTATCGAGGTAGCTATAGGCACCGACACTGCAAGCATCATAATTTTCCCTACAATTGCTATTTTTGAAGCAATGGCTTTTTGACCTGCATCATTGCATATATCAACAGCAAACTGTGTGATATACGCCATTCCCGTAACTTTGAGCACTGGCACCAAAAGCTTGGAATCAATTCCTGATGCGTCAATATTTTCTTTGATTACCCTGACAATGGCTCCTGCTTTACTGAATGCCACTGTCATAATTAAAATACCGAAAACCAGACCTAAGAGTACAGACATCTCAGGCCTTTCAACTGAGATTATTAAAGCTATAACTGCAGTTATTATTCCGACAGCTGCAATCCTGATTAATTCAGTCTCCATAATTTCATCGGTACTCCATTTTTTAATCTGTTTGCAAGGCGATTTACTGCTTCAAAAACGGAACAGAGCCTTTACAGTGTCAAATAAATTGACAATTTCTTTTGCAACCATAAGCAGTACCATAACTACCCCGGCAATGGTTGTAAGGAGAGCCATTTCATCCCTGCCGGATTGTTTGAGTACCATATTCAAAACCGTTACAAGAATACCAATAGCCGCAATTCTGAAAATTAAATCCACGTCCATATCTCTTCCCCTTTACAGGGCTTTGCCCGTCATTTAAAGCTTTTTATATCTGAAATGTCATATTAAAAGTATTACTACCGCCGCACCAGTAAGGGCGCCTAAACTCCTGTAGAGTTTTCCCCTGGTTTCTGCAACTTCCCTTGCTTTCTTTTCCATAATGGTGAGCTTTTCTTTCTCAAGTTCCAGGACTTTCTCCTGATTTAAACGGTCCGACTTTCCAAGCCTTTCACCGAAATCCCAAAGCTGCTCATAATCACACTCATCAAGATAAATATTTTTATTATTCTCCAAAGCCTTTTTCCAGGCTTCACCTGCATTTATATTCCTCTCTTTCATGATGCTGCTGCATTGCATAAATATGTCAGACCAGACACCACCTGTGTTCTCTTTTCCAATGTTTTCAAAAGCAGCAACAAGCGGAATCCCTAACCCGCACATTTGTCCTTTCAAATTAACAAGTATCTCGATAAATTTTTGAAGTGCACGCTGCCTCTGTGTCAGCCTGGCTGACAACCTCAGTCCTATTAGAGTGCAACCTGTAAAAATCATGAGACAGCCAATCATTTTGATTAAGAAAATCGAGTTCGTTGCCATTGGCATCCATCACCCTTACCCATCTTTCTCCATCATTCATGCCCAGCAGAATAATTCTTTCAAAGCCATTTTGAGATGCCAGTTGACCTACACCAAACCTTCCCTTGAAATCTTCCAGACTAAAGGCATGGGCTGTGGCTATGATTCTTACTCCTGCATTCCAGGCCATTTTAATTGCTTCAGCATCCTTCTGATCTCCTAATTCGTCCACTATAATAACGTGGGGCGACATACCCCTGAGGGCAATTTCTATGCCGTCCTTTTTCCTGCAGCCATTCAGGATATCAGTTCTGGGTCCCAGATCGTTTTGAGGAATTCCTTTATAATTGGCCGCTATTTCTGAACGCTCGTCAATTACCGCTGTGCGCAGCCCCCTGAAATTGCTGCTGCCCTGACTGATATGTCTTGCTATATCTCTGAGAAGAGTGGTTTTACCGCAGCGGGGTGGGGATAGAATGAGTGTATTGTATATGTCGCACTTATTTCGGATAATGCTGTCAATCAGGCCGTCGGCACAACCTTTAAGCTGTCTGGAAAGTCTTATGTTCACCGATGAAATATCCCGAATTCCTGTTATCTCTTCGCCCTGATAAACAACAGTTCCGCAGATTCCTGCGCGATGTCCTCCCCTGAGGGTAATAAATCCGCGTTTAATGTCTTCCTGATAAGCATATACTGAATGCTCACACAATGAATAAAACAGATTATTTAATTCATCCAATGTCACTGTCAGGGCATGGCTGGAATCCCCGGTAAGTCTGCCGTCCGGTGTAATGAAACAGTCATATCCTGAAAAAACCCCCATCAATGGAAAGCCCGCTCTTATTCTTAATTCTTCCAGATCGCTGATATAGCTCTCCTGAATATTGGCAACCGCGCACCTTATCCTCTCTGGAAGATATAGCTGAAACAGTTCCTCAAAGCAGCGGTTGTTTTTTGTCCTTTCCAAAGCAGCATCCTCCCTGGAAATTATGGCTTTGCTAAACAGTATTTTTACAAATTAGTGGACATGCTTATATTTATGCCTTTTCCTGAATCTATATGAATAAAAAAAGACCAAACTTTGATTAAACCTCAAAGTTTGGTCCTGATACAGCTTTGCCATGCTGCCACTTTTCATCCAATGCCAGCATAGAATTTGAGCTGCTCCTGCGAAAGCTCAAAATCCGAACATCATGGCTTACACAAGGCTACTCCTTTAAAACAGCCGGGGGATTTATTTTTTGTAGGAAATAGCTTCATAAACAGTATCATTCTTGATAATATTGTATTTCGGCTCTAAACTCCATTCATCCAGAACATCATCATAGAATTCTTCTTTCGCTTCTTCTTCCATGCTGTTTTTGACATCTTCACTTACATCATCAAAATCAGTACGGTTTTCAATTCTTGCCACATAGATGACGTAGTCTGTTTCAATTATGTCAACATCCCCGACTTTATTTTCAAAAGCCCATTCTACCAGACTATTTCCTTCAAAGTATTGAAGAGTAAGTTTTCCTATGGGATCCGGCTCTTCTGAATCCTCAGATGAAACAGTCTCCTCAGTATAATCTTCGATTACACTGTCCATATTCTCCCCGTTTTTGATTTTTTCCAAAGCCTCATTTGCCAGTTGACGCTTTTGTTCAATTTCCTCTTCCGACAGGTCTTCGTAATTTTCCCTATCATATTTATAAAAAATTACATAACTCAAATCTACTTCATCAAAGGAATTTTTGTTCTCAGTGTAATAATTTTTTATTTCTTCCTGACCGGGAGGATCTGCTTCGTAATTTTCTTCAATATATCCTTCTTTAAATCTGTCTATAAGTCTGTAATTTTCCCAGATGCGCTGCAATTGTCTGGGAGTTACGCCATATAAGCCTTTTATATAATCTGTAAACTGCTTATCAGTCATTTGACCCTGCATGGATGCCAGCAAATATAGAACTTCAGTTTTAATTTCAGTATCTACTTTCATCCCGGACTCTTTTGCTTTGATTAATTGAACAGCATATTCTTTTGCCAGATCAAGAGCCTTTATTTTAGCCTCTTCCCAGGGATCCTGTCCATCTGCAGGGGTTGTCCAGAATTTTTCCCTTTCTTCATCGGTAGTCAGGTTTTCCTCCTGTTCGGTATAAGCTACCTGCTGATTTAAGAAAAACTCAAATTCAGCTTTTGATATTCTCTTTCCTGCCACACTCGCCACATAACTCCTTGTATCTATAAAATAAAGTGTTATTGCAGCGACAACAAGGATAGTTATTGCGGTAATCCATTTAATTCTCTTTATTTCCCGGTTTGTTCTCACTAATTTTTTTTTGGGCCTGGACTGGCTTTTCTTTGCTTTTAGTTCTTTATTATCCATATATTTCCACCCTTTTTTGAAACCAAATAAAGAATACCCGTATACTTAGGGCTCAAGTAATATTATAATCAATCACAGTTGCGACTTCAATTTTTGCATACCCTGTAATAGAATCTTAATATTATTCAGTATCTCGCGGGTACTCATTCCTTTTGTTCTCAATGAAAGGTAGGGCTGATTTCCTGCGCTGAACATAAGCTTGCCCTGCCACTGGACCAATAACTGACCTATTTCTTCAAGATCCAATGCTGCCGGTTCAGCAAAATACAGCACCACTGTGTCGGGTTTCTGTTTAATGACTGAAAATCCCATATTTCCCGCCAGATTCTTAATGAATGCAATATCGATCAAATTTATAGTTTCTTCGGGAATATCACCATAACGGTCGATGAGTTCATCCTGTATGTCTGATATATCTTCTTCGGATTCCACAGCCGATATAATCCGGTATATATCAATGCGCTGATCTTCATCAGAGATGTAATTTGCATCAATATATGCATTGGTTTTAAACTCAACTGTAGTTTCAATATCCCTGGTACTGACAGATTCTCCTTTAAGCTCTGAAACAGTTTCATCCAGAAGTTTCAGATACATGTCGTAACCGACAGTTTCCATATGTCCATGCTGTTCAGGTCCCAACAGATTTCCCGCACCTCTTATCTGCAGGTCCCGCATAGCTATCTTAAAGCCTGAACCGAATTCGGTGAACTCTTTTATAGCTTTGAGCCTTTTTTCAGCTATTTCGTTAAGAACTTTATCACGCCTGTACGTAAGATATGCATAAGCCAGTCGATTGGACCTTCCTACCCTTCCCCTAAGCTGATATAACTGGGCAAGACCCAAACGGTCGGCGTCCTCCACAATAATTGTGTTTACATTCGGCATATCAATTCCTGACTCTATGATGGTTGTACATACCAAAATATCAAATTCTTTATCAACAAAAGATTGGATGACTTTTTCCAAAGTCCGTTCACTCATCTGTCCATGGGCATAATTTAATTGGGCATGGGGAACCAAACGCTGTATCTGGGCCATTTTACTTTGGATACCCCGGACTCTGTTATATAAATAAAACACTTGGCCGCCCCGGGATAATTCACGGTTTATTGCATCCCTTATTATATCGTCCCTGTACTCCACCACATAGGTCTGAACCGGGTAGCGGTCTTCAGGCGGGTCTTCCAGTAAGCTTATATCCCTTATACCTGACAAAGACATATTAAGAGTTCTTGGAATGGGCGTAGCAGAAAGAGTTAATATATCAACACTTGGATAACGCATTTTAATGGTCTCTTTATGTTCAACGCCAAATCTCTGTTCCTCATCAATTATTAAGAGCCCCAAATCCTTGAATTTGACTTTTTCGGACAGCATCATATGTGTTCCAACCAAAATATCGATTTTGCCACTTTTAAGGTCACGGAAGATTCTTTTCTGCTCGGAATCTGATCTGAAACGGCTCAGCATTTCTATATTAACCGGAAAACCTGAAAAACGCACTTTGAAATTCTCAAAATGCTGTGCAGCCAAAACTGTAGTAGGAACTAAAAACGCAGTTTGCTTCCCATCCATCACAGCCTTGAAAGCAGCCCGCAGTGCTACCTCTGTTTTCCCATAGCCTACATCCCCGCACAAAAGCCTGTCCATTACTGTCTCTTTCTCCATATCGGCTTTTATCTCTTCAATACAGCGCAGCTGGTCCGGAGTCTCCTCATAGGGGAAAGATTCTTCAAACTGTTTTTGCCAGACAGTGTCAGGAGAAAAAGCATGACCTTTAATATTCTGCCTCTCTGCCTGGATACGAATAAGATTTTCAGCCAGCTCACGTATAGATTCTTTGACTTTCGCCTTGGCTTTTGCCCATTCAGTCCCGCCCAGTTTATTGAGTCTGGGACGTTTTCCTTCTGAGCCTATATACTTTTGGATCAGATCCATATTTGTAGTCGGTATATAAAGCAGTCCGCCATCTTTATAGGAAATCTTCAGGTAATCTTTTCTTACACCCTCCACCTTCAGCTGCTCAATACCGTTATAAACACCTATACCATGGGTTTGATGCACTACATAGTCGCCAATTTTCAAATCGGTGAAAGATGAGATTCTTTTTCCCCGCTGAACAGCTCTCGGTCTTTTTCTTGCTTTAACAAAGGCAATATCGCTTTCAGCTATAACTGCTATCTTTTCATCCCTGTAAATAAAACCTGTCTGAAGCTGCCCCCTGTCTACCAGTACCGGTATCTCTTCAGGCCATGTGTCCTGGGTTGCTGATGCCACCAATATGTCGTTTTCCCTTATTTCTTCCATGACCCTTTGTTTGCGTTCCAGAGTAGAGCAAAGTATAAGGATCCTGTATTTTTCATCCTTCCACTTTTGTATATCCTCTATCAATAAATCAAACTTTCCGTTGTAAGGACTGATACTTGATCCATCAATGTTAAATTTGGGTGCTATACTGCCTGTTATGGATGTTCCGTCTTCAAAAGGTACAAATGTGACAACAGAGTTGTTTACAACTCTATCTACAAGCTCATCAATATCAAAGAGCATCGAAAAGGTACCTTTTAAGATCATGCCTTTTTCCATGAGAGTTTCGCAAAGATTGTTAAGGTCATAAATAACATTGTCGGATCTTTCTCTTGTTCTTTCAGGTTCCTCAAAAAAGACAAGATGACTGGTTTTCAGATAATCAAAAAGAGAAGCTTTCTTTTCTAATAAATAAGGGATAAACTTATCCACGCCTGTGAAATAGTGGCTGTCCTGAAGCTTATCAATGTAACCGGAAATATTTTTCCTTAAAAGCTCACTTATTTCTGGAGATACAGAATTTATAGTATCAGAAAGACCGTTAAGAATTCTGTCTCTGATTTCGTCAACTTCATCGAATGAATAAACTATCTCCCTGGCAGGATATATCTTAAGAGCATCACATATGTCTGTGGAGCGCTGACTTTCCGGAGAAAACCAGCGCATAGAATCTACTTCTATATCAAAGAACTCTATCCTGCAGGGCATATCGACGTTAACAGGGAAAATATCAAGAATTCCGCCACGTTTTGCATACTGTCCTTTTCCCTCAACCTTTTCCTCCCTGCGATACCCCATTTCCAGAAGCTTCTGTTCCAGCTTATCGTTCTCGATTAAATCACCGGGTTTAAAACACAATATTTTTTCTTTGAAATTTTCGGGAGGCATTATAAAATGCATCAGTGCCTCTACAGAAGTGACTATAAAATCGTATCCGCCATCTAAAATCCTGACCAGAGTCTGTATTCTGTCGTATGTTTGTTCAAAACTCCTGGCCTCCACATCATACAGCATTATCTCCCTGTTCGGAAGGAAAAGAGCCTTTTCTCCTGTCAGATAGGATAAATCGTTATAGGCATGTTTTGCCTGCATCTCATTCCATGCCACATATAGCCCTTTCATGCCGGATGCCTCTGAAAGCATGTGAGCAAGATGCCGCTTCTGTGAATCAGAAACTCCGCTTATTACAACCTCATTTTCTTTTTTTATTCCATTTATAATGCTCTTAAACTTTTCACTTTTTTTTAAGAAGTCAGAAAAATATTTCATCAACAACCTCTCACTCGTTGACTGTACAAATACTATAACCATTACAATTTCTGATTTCAAGTATTGTCCGTAGGTATTTTTTAAATTCAGTCAACGTTGCCACTTAGTGCAAGACTATGTTTAATCTGCTCCGCAAGCTTAGGTCCTATTCCTGCAACTTTAGCTATATCTTCAACTGAAGCTTCTTTAATTTTTTTAACCGAGCCGAAGGTCTTCAATAAGCTTTTCTTGCGGACAGGTCCAACTCCCGGGATACTATCCAGTGCAGAACTTTGAATACGCTTCTTTCTCAGCACTTTGTTATATGCAACTGCATACCTGTGAGCTTCGTTCTGAATGGAAGCAATAAAACGCAGTATGTCCTTATCTTTATTCAGATAAATTCCGGTGACCCCATTTACCAGTCTGTGGGATCTGTGCCTGTCATCCTTAGCCATGCCCCATACCGGAACTTCTATCCCAAGATCATCCAATACCTCTTTTACTACATTGGCATGCTGGGCACCGCCATCTATGAGTATTAAATCGGGCAATACCGAGAAAGCTTCGTCGCTTGAACCCGAAAGATAACGGTTAAATCTTCTTAATATGGTCTCCTGCATACTTCCATAATCATTCTGTTCAGTAATTACTTTCATTTTAAACCTTCTGTAGTTCTGCTTATCGGGTTTTCCATCCCTGAACACCACCATGGAAGCTACTATTTCAGTACTGCCGGTATTTGAGACATCATATGCCTCTATCACAGAAGGGGTTTTTTCAAGCTGCAGCGATTCCTGAAGCTTTTTTAGGACTTCTTTGGATTTGGCCTGTTCAGCCAGTACCTTCCTGTTATACAGCTCCAGTTCTTCTCTGGCATTTTGTGCTGCCATGTCGATAAGATCGGCCTTTACTCCCCTCTTGGGAACAATGAGGTATACTTTGCTTCCTCTTTTCTCTGAAAGGATTTTTGATATAGCTTCAATATATTCAGGCTCATATTGGACGGCAATTTCCTTTGGAATTTTAGAACCTTGGTCATAGTATTGAACGAGGAAACTCTCAATAATCTCGGCAGGCTGCAGCATTCCCGTACCTTCCAATACAAATGAACGCTTTCCAACAAGTCTTCCGTCCCTTACAGAAAGCACAGTTACTGCATGATGATAGGTATTGGCATAAACTCCGATTACATCCCGTTCCTCAAATTTGAGAGAATAAACTGCCTGTTTTTTATACAATTCATTTATACTTTTTATTCTGTCTCTTAAAACAGCTGCTTTCTCGAATTGCAATTCTTCTGCAAACTTATTCATTTCTTCATTAAGCCTTTTAATAACATCATCATGCCGTCCTTCAAGGAAGGAAATGGCATTTTTGACCAACTCCCCATATTCCTCCTTGGAGATTTTCCCTGCACATGGTGCCGAACATAATCCTATATGATAGTAAAGACACGGTCTATGCTTCTTTTGGTCGCTGGAGATCTGCCGGCGGCAAGTTCTTATAGGGAAAAGGCGTCTTAAAAGATCAAGGGATTCTCTTACGGCAGAGACATTTACGAAAGAACCAAAATATTTTGCGCCATCATTCTTTACCTGACGCGTTATTTCTATCCGGGGAAATTCTTCCTGGGTGGTAATTTTAATATATGGGTAGGTCTTATCATCCTTAAGCAGTATATTGTACTTGGGCTTATGCTTTTTTATCAGTGTATTTTCAAGTATCAGAGCCTCTTCTTCTGTGTGGGTAACAATGTATTCTATAGATTCTACATTGGAAACAAGCTTTAATGTCTTTGCATCACGGTCTTCCCGGTATTGGAAATAAGAGCGTACCCTGTTTTTTAAAATCTTGGCCTTTCCAACATAAATAACCTCGCCATCGCTGTCCTTCATTATATAAACCCCGGGCAGCTCCGGAAGATTTTTTAGCGTTTCTGATAATTCTGCCATATGAGAACACCTCCCTATATTCTATTTATAAACAAACAGACAAACAAAAAACCGGCTATAAAGCCGGCACCATCAATACTTTTTAGTTATTCAATCATCCCGTTATTAGCAAATACCTCAAGCTCTTTTATTGCTATGGCCTCGTCCCTGCCATCGGTAATAATGGTTATCTTATCTCCCGGACTAATACCAAGGGATAAGAGCCCCAACAGGCTTTTTGCATTTGCTTTTCTTTCACCTTTTTGTATCCAGATATTTGCTTCATAACTGGAAGCCTTTTGAATTAATCGGGCGGCCATTTTGGATTCTAAACCCGTTTTGCTTGATATTGTAACTTCTTTAGCTATCATTTTGTACATTCCTCCATAGCTGTTACCTGCGTAACCGCAATTGTATTATACTATATAAGTCTGAAAAATAAAAGGTGTTTTTTACATTCCCGTTATAATTGTAATTTTGTTAAAAAAACCTGTCATTAGCAAACATTTTTTGCACATAAAATCAAGTAAATTTAATGTTTTTTCCCACAACAAATATTATGCGGGAAAACAAGGACCTATAATCTTATAATACATTTTTCCTATTTAGAATTCAGTCCGGATAAGTTATCCTTTTTATGGGTGATATATAATGCAATATGATTTCTACTACACATCCCCGTCAGGCAGAGTAATTCCTGTTATAGCCGCTAAAGGATTCAAACACAAATTTTTAGGATTAACGGGATATGAAAAAAGAGATTATGGTCTTTTACTGGAACCTTGCAAGTTTGTACATACTTTTTTTATTAAGTACCCTGTAGATATCATTTATTTGGATAAAAACAATAAGGTCATTACCACAAAACGATATATCAAACCCTTTAGAATATCATTGCCCGTTCCCGGTGCAAAAAAAATATTAAAGTTCCCATCCTCCCTTAATGCCATAGCATTTTTAAAAGAAGGAACGAACATAGAACTTTCCAAAACGATATATTAAACCAGAAAAAATAATCTTGCGGGTACAGGTCCGGGACACATATATCATGCAGTAACCCGGACTCTGCTGTCAGATATACATTTCTGCGGACATACTTTAGCACATTCACCGCAATTTGTACATTTTTCAGGATCAATAACAGCCAGAAAATCCGATACTGTAATAGCATCACTCGGACAAGCCTTAACACACATCCTGCATCCAATGCATGCCACTTTGCAGGCTTTCCTTGCAACAGCACCCTTGTCTTTATTTGAGCAAAATACGGTAAAACCTGAAGTAACAGGCACCATGTGTATTATATGCTTAGGGCACTCCTCGACGCATTTGCCGCAGCCTGTGCATTTTTCCGAAATGATTCTCGCAACTCCGTTTTCTATAACAATGGCATCAAAAGGACAAACCGCCTTGCAGCTTCCTAAGCCCAGACAACCGAAATTGCAGGTTCCGGCCCCGCCGGAAAGAAGGTTTGCTGCATGACAATCTTCTATGCCTTCATATTTATATTTAAGCTGAATGTTGTCAAATCTACCGTCACACATTACCCTGGCTTCTTTTTCAACAACTTCGCCGGATGCAATGCCCATAAACCCGGATATTTGTTTCACCATGGAAGCCCCGCCTACAGGACATCTGTCGGGTGCGACACCTTCGTTGACAATGGCTTCAGCAAGCCCATCACAACCTGAAAAACCACAGGCACCACAATTTGCACCCGGAAGCATTTCCCTTACTTTTTCTATTCTTTCATCCACTTTAACTTCAAAGACTTTCGAAGCAATGGAAAGGCCAACTCCGAAAAACAGACCTAATCCTGATACAATTGCAACCGGTATTATAACGCTCATATATTTCTCCCTTTCTTAGGAATAATAAAATCTTACTTGCAATATCTTTTTTAATTTATTCTTCCAGTCCTAAATTTTCAAATTTTAGTTTCCATACTATGACTTCTAACTTCCATTATGGTATTATCAGACTTGCAAAACCCATAAAAGCAATGGACACAAGTGAGGCTGCAACGAGAGTAATTGGCATACCCTTAAATGCTTTGGGAATATCACATGTTTCAAGTCTCTCTCTCACACCTGAAAACAGTATTAATGCCAATGTGAAGCCCAAACCTGCTGCAAATCCAAATACTACTGCTTCTATGAAGGTATAGTCCCGCTCCACAAAAAGAAGTGCCGAACCCAGAACTGCACAGTTAGTTGTAATGAGTGGCAAATAAACACCTAAGGCCTTGTAAAGGGATGGAATCATCTTTTTCAGAACTATCTCAACCAGCTGAACCAATGAAGCAATGGTCAGAATAAATGCTATGGTCTGGAGATATTCCAAACTGTTCGGTTTTAACAGATAATGGTTAACAAGCCATGTAACAGCCTGGGAAAGAACCATAACAAAAACAACAGCCCCGCTCATACCTACAGCAGTTGATGTTTTCTTTGAAACACCCAGGAAAGGGCATATCCCAAGAAACTTGGACAGTACAAAGTTTTCTACGAAAATTGCACCAATAAGTATGGCAAATAATTCTTTCATTATGCCTCACCTCCATGCATGGCTTTGCTGCAGCCTGGACAACCTGCCGCACAGCCTGTTTCTTCCTGAGTTTCAGTCTCGGATTTTTTCCTGTCTGCAAGTTTATTGAAAGCTGCAATTAAAAATCCCATTACTAAAAACCCGCCTGGAGGAAGGATAAATAAAACCGCAGGATCAAACAATTTTGCAGTAACAGGAATGCCCATCCAGGTTCCTGCACCCAGGATTTCACGGACAGACCCGATGAGGGTTATCGCCAAAGTAAAGCCTGCTCCCATTCCAAGACCATCTATTACAGCAGCTACAGGACCATTTTTTTGTGCGAACATTTCGGCGCGGGCGAAAATTATACAGTTTACAACTATCAGTGGTATATAAATGCCCAGTTGCTTATTCAGTTCAGGTAAAAAACCGGCAAGAAGTAATTGAACAATGGTTGTAAATCCTGCAATCACAGTAATGAAAACCGGTATGCGAACTTTGTCGGGAACTATTTTTCTTATAAGTGAAATAACCAAATTTGATCCAACGAGAACAAAAGTTGCTGCAGCTCCCATTCCCAAACCATTTTTGGCCATTGTAGTAACAGCCAGTGAGGGGCACATTCCCAAAAGCAGTCTAAAAGTTGGATTTTCTTTGATTATTCCATTTGTAAATATTGAAAGCAATCCTTTTTTCTCTTCCATGTCAGTTACCTCCCGCCAATGAGTTTATCAAAGCTATTGCATCAGTTACTCCCCTGGTAACTGCAAGAGATGAAACAGTTGCACTGCTTACGGCTTCAATCTCGTTTCTCTCGTTTGAAGGTCTTGTCACAACTTTAAACATATTACCCTCAGGAATTACCCCTTTAAATTGTTCAAGGAACTCAGTATCTGTCACCTGAGACCCCAGACCGGAAGTTTCAGTGTGTTCGACAACTTTTACACCTGTTATATTTTTTTCTGTATCAAATCCCACCATCATTGTTAAAGGTCCACCGTATCCTTCTGAAATAACTTCCACCACATAGCCTATACCTTCTGCAGTATACAGATTTACAATTCTCTCAGTCACATCATAGCCTTCAGACATAAGCATTTCCGCCGGAACGGGTTCGGTAAAATCAACGGCACCCGGAAGAACTGCTTGTTTCGGATCCTTTTGTTCTTCCTTAACACCATCTATAATTGCACTTACAAGTTTTGCCGCGTCCGATGCCCCTTGGGTTACAGCCATTGTGGATATGGTGGCACCGCTTACAGCCTCTATTTCCGAATCCGATTTGGATACACCTTTAATAACTTTAAAACCGTCTTCAGGTATCTGACCATAATGCTGCTGTAGAAATTCTTCATCCGCTACTTTCGCACCAAGACCGGGGGTTTCATTATGACTGGTAATTTTTATACCTTTAATATTTTTATCAAGGTCAATTCCAATCATCATATTTACTTCCCCGCCATATCCTTTTACAGCAGCCTCGACCACATAACCAGCATCAACGGCTTCATAAATATTCCTTATGGTACTGCTTACAGGAAAACCTTCTTCTTTGAGTTCTTCATATGATATGGGTTCAGAAAAACTCGAGCTTCCCGGCAGTACTTCAGCCATGGCTTCCTGCCTGGCAATTCTCTCATTTTCTTCAATAATTGGCTGAGTAATACCGTTAACGTATGCAAGAGCACCGGTAACTACAGCACAAACAATAAATAGTATCAAAGATGGCTTTATAACTTCTTTATACATTGGTGCCACCTCCATAAACCTTAGGTTTGGTATATCTGTCTATCAAAGGTACTGCAACATTCATAAGGAGTATTGCATAAGACACACCCTCGGGCATATTGGTGTACAGCCTGAAAACAACTGTCAAAAGACCGCACCCAACAGCATAGATTATCTGGCCTTTTCTGGTCATAGGACTTGTTGTGTAATCGGTGGCCATGAATATGGCACCTATTAAAAGTCCACCGCTGAGAATATGATAGAGAGGATATAATATATCAAAACCATCAGGATTTAAAACAAATGCCAGAATAAAAACAGTACCGCAAAATACAACTGGTATATGCCAGGAAATAACTTGGCGAATAAAAAGGTATGCACCTCCGATAAGAAGCGCTATTGCCGATACTTCACCCAATGATCCGCCAATTTTGCCCAGGAGCATATCAAGAAGCCCGGGCATTTCCCCTCCATTTTTCAGAATTTCAAGAGGGGTGGCAGATGAAACTATATCACTTAAAGGCTCGCTCCATGATGTCATTCTGGAGCCGTAAGAAACAATAAGCATTGCCCGCGCCGCCAATGCAGGATTGACAAAATTCTGTCCGATTCCCCCGAAAAGCTGCTTAACCACAACAATTGCAAAAGATGCCCCTACTATGGCCATCCAGACCGGTAAAGTCGGGGGAAGGTTCAAAGCCAGAAGAAGACCTGTTACCACAGCGCTTAAATCCCCTATTGTATTGCTTCTCTTTAATATTTTCCGCATTATGTATTCGAAGAAAACACTGGATATAACTGTTATTGCTATAAGAGCAGCCGCTCTCAGCCCAAAAAACCAGACAGCTGCCCCTGTTGCAGGGATAAGAGCTATAATTACATCCAGCATTATTCCCCAGGTTGTGATATTACTTCTTATATGTGGGGAAGAACTCACTATTAACCGCTTCTCCAAAATAAATTCCTCCTTGCTATGTATGTAACTTCAAACATTCTTACTTATTCGCCATCCTTTTCAAAGCGTCTTTCCCTATTCTGATAGATTGTGTGATACGTCTCTTGGCAGGGCAAGTATATGAGCATGAACCGCATTCCATACAATCCAAAATGTGATTTTGCCCTGCCTCCTCATATAGCTTTGCCCTTACAAGCCGGTCAAGTTCGAATGGCAGAAGGTTCATTGGACAAGCTTTTACACAGCGTCCACACCTGATACACGAAGTCTCCTCGGGTAACCCGGCATGAACATCTGAAAAAGCCAATAACGCGTTAGTGTTTTTTATCACGGGAAGATCCATGGAATAAAATGCCACACCCATCATAGGTCCGCCCATAATAATTTTTCCGGGTTCGGTTGTGAATCCTCCGCAAAAATTAAATACTTCCTCAATAGGTGTACCAATCAATACTTCCACATTAGCCGGATTTTTTACTGAAGATCCGTCAACTGTGACGCGTTTTTTGATCAGTGGCATACCTGTTTTGAGATAAGAGGCCAGAAATGATACTGATGTGACATTCATTACAATGCATCCTACATTCGCAGGCAGTTTGCCGGAAGGAACTTCTCTGCCGGTAAGTGTCCGAATCAAAATCTTTTCTGCTCCCTGCGGGTATATTGTTTTAACACTTTGAACTGTGATTTCAGAGAAATCTTTTGAAGCTTTCTCAAGTTTCCTGATAGCCTCGGGTTTATTATCTTCAATCCCTATGATGGCCCTGGAAATTCCGGTCCATTTCAGAACAGCTCTGATGCCATCCACGATATTCTCCGTATTTTCTATACATTCCCTGTAGTCGGAAGTAATATAAGGCTCACACTCGGCAGCATTTATAATTAAAGTATCTACATTTGTGTCTCCGGGCGGATTAAGTTTAACGTGAGCCGGGAACCCTGCTCCACCCAATCCTGTCAGACCTGATTCCCGTACAGCCTTTAAAAAATCATCCCTATTACTGATAACAGGAGGTTTTATATCTTCCTTAACTTCCTGAAGACCATCAGGTTTGATTTCAATACAGGTTATCGGCCGGTTAAATGAAATTATTCTTGTATCTACCGAAGTCACTGTTCCTGATACGCTGGAGTGAACCGGAGCCGAAACATAACTCTCTGTATCCCCTATAACCTGTCCTACCTTAACGGTATCACCTTTTTTGACAAGTGGCTTACATGGCGCGCCTATATGCTGAGCCATGGGAATAACCACTTTTTCAGGGATACCCATTTTTATGGTTTCACACTCTAAAGTATTTTTAGACTGTGGCGGGTGCACACCACCCCTGAAAGAACGGATTTTCATAATCTACCAACCCCATATATATCTTTAATCCAAAGAACTACCATCCTAATATTCTGATTCTGTAAAATGTCAATTTAATGTAACATAGAAATGTCTTGAAAAGCACAAGCATATTCTGTAGTTGAGTTTATTTTTTTATCTTTATAATTGGCATATTTTCCTTGTAATGACCTGAAATTAATTGTTTTCAGCAGTAACTATGTATTAAGTATACATTTCTCATAAATTTATATCAACTTTGATGATAATGCTGAGTTAAATTTCTATGTTTCCCCTAAAATTTCTTATAATAGTTCAATAAAACTGCAAATTGTTTTTTATAGTCAGAACCATTATAATGTTAAGTGTTGTAAGCAAAAAAATCGTTAATTTTTTAACTTGCAGTTTGAGTATTTTTTTTTTGGGTAAAATATATAATCTGACGTATTTTGTCGTATTTAAACAGATTGTAGATTAGATCAAATAATTATGTTTTATTGAAATATAAAAGCATCATATATAACATCATAATATTTTATATAATATTTTTTTTAAATAATATTATTTATTGTTTTATTAATTTTCCTTGCCCTAATTTACAGGATAAGTTAATATATTAACAAGCGCCTTGAAATGATTAAAATAATTGTAAATATGAAATGTTTTTCACCATATAAGCCGACAATTAAAATAAGCGCAGAAAGGAGAGCGTATATGAAAAAAGTAAACATCACAGAAACCGTATTAAGAGACGCCAACCAATCCCTTATTGCCACAAGGCTCCCCTTCGAAGATTTCGAAGAAATACTGGAGACAATGGATAATGCGGGATATTATTCTCTTGAATGCTGGGGCGGAGCAACTTTTGATTCATGTCTGAGATATTTATCAGAGGATCCATGGGAAAGGCTCAGAAAAATAAGAGAAAAAGTCAAAAATACTAAATTGCAGATGCTTTTGCGTGGACAAAATCTTTTGGGTTACAAACATTACCCCGACGATGTAGTCAGAAAATTTGTCCAGCATTCTGTCAAGAATGGTATTGATATTATTAGAATATTCGATGCTCTCAATGACTTCAGAAACATAGAAGTAGCAGTCGAAGAAACCTTAAAATGCGGTGCGCATGCCCAGGGTGCCATCTGCTATACAATAAGCCCTATTCACAACCTTGAAAAATACGTGGAAATGGGTAAAACTTTAGAGAGCATGGGAGTAAACTCCATCTGTATCAAAGATATGGCAGGAATATTAGCTCCTCAGGAAGCTTATGATTTGATCAAAGCTCTGAAGGAAACTGTAAAAGTTCCTGTATTTCTGCATACCCACTCAACCACAGGTCTGGGGCCAATAACTTATATTAAAGCTGTAGAAGCAGGTTGTGACGGAATAGACACCTCTATTTCTGTTTTCTCTGGCGGCACAGCTCAGCCTGCAACCGAAACTCTTAATTATGCAATTAAAGAAATGGGTTATCAAACAGACCTTAAAGAGGACGTTTTAAAGAAAATCAATGATTTCTTCAGACCAATTAAAGAAAAGTTCATACAATCAGGTGGTCTTGACGCATATGTTTTGGGAACTGAAACAGATGCTTTAAATTATCAGATTCCCGGTGGTATGCTTTCAAATCTTATAGCTCAGCTTAAACAGCAGAATGCTATGGATAAGCTGGAAGAAGTGCTTCTGGAAACACCCAAGGTAAGAAAAGACCTGGGTTATCCACCCCTTGTAACACCCATGAGTCAAATGGTAGGTGTTCAGGCTACAATAAATGTTTTGACAGGCGAAAGATATAAAAATGTTACCAAGGAAGTAAAAGCCTATCTTAAAGGTGAATATGGCAGAGCACCCGGCGAAATAGATTCAGAACTGATTAAGAAAGTTTTAGGCGATGAAGAACCTATTACAGGAAGATTTGCCGACACCTTGGAGCCAATTTTTGAAAAAACCAAAGAAGAACTTGGTGACATGGCGAAATCTGATGAGGATGTTCTCTCATATATAGCATTCCCGCAAATAGCTAAAAAATTCTTCAAAGAAAGAGAAGAAAAGAAAGCGAAAATTGTAAGCTATACCATTTCAAGAGTGTAAAGGATGGTGTTCTATGTCATTTTATGAAAGTGTCATACTATCAGTATTTGGATTAGGGGTTGTATTTGTTGTTTTGATTTCATTAAGTGCAATTATAGGTATACAGTCCAGGATACTTAATGCTTTTACCCGCAAAAAAGAAACTGACAATGAGGATACAGCACCTGTCCAAAGCGCTGATGAAAATAATGCACCTGATATTTCAGCAGGTGAATTGAGATTATATGATGTGGATGAAAAAACTGCAGCCATGATAATGGCAATAGTAAGTGATGAAACAAAAATACCTTTGTCAGAACTGAGATTTAAAAGCATAAAAGCATTAGATTAAAAATCTGTTGCATGGAGGATGTTAGTATGAAATACATTGTGACTATTAATGGAAAAAACTATGAAGTTGAAGTTGAAAGAGGTAAAGCAACAATTATAAGTACATCACAAGCTCCTGCTGTTCAAGCACAGCCTGTTACCACACCTGCACCCGCAGCACCAGCATCTGCTCCTCAAAATGCACCTGCTGCTCCGGCTCCTCAAAACACACCTTCACCTGGCAATGTTTCAGGCGAAGCCATTAAAGCACCCATGCCCGGAACAATTTTAAGAATAAGAGTATCAAAAGGCACAGCCGTAAAGAAGGGTGATATTCTCTTAGTTCTTGAAGCCATGAAAATGGAAAATGAAATCATGGCACCTCGTGATGGTGTAGTCTCTGGTGTTTTTGTTTCTGAAGGAGCTACAGTTTCTACAGGAGATACA
The DNA here is from genome assembly GCA_012521615.1 of Clostridiaceae bacterium. Lineage (GTDB taxonomy): Bacteria > Bacillota > Clostridia > DSM-8532 > DSM-8532 > DTU059. The sequence goes on from JAAYMA010000058.1 coordinate 44,553, forward strand.
CTTATAGCATTAGATTAGGGGGTATAAATACTCATGACGTACTCATTAACCGATATAATTGTTAAGATATGGGAAATGTCCGGTTTTGCCACTATAACATGGCAGCAACTGGTAATGATAATTATATCCTGCGTTTTATTCTATCTTGCCATTGTCAAGGAATTCGAACCACTTCTGCTTTTGCCAATTGCTTTTGGAATGCTTCTGGCTAACTTCCCTATGACAGATTTACTAGCAGGTCCATCAGGCGATCAGGCCGGCGGTCTTCTTTACTATCTCTATCAGGGAATAGAGTTGGGTATATATCCTCCTCTCATATTCCTGGGTGTCGGTGCTATGACCGACTTCGGTCCCCTTATTGCAAGACCTTCAAGTTTATTTTTAGGGGCTGCAGCTCAGATGGGTATATATGCAGCTTTTATGCTCGCGATTGCCTTAGGTTTCAATCCCGGCGAGGCAGCTGCTATAGGTATTATTGGTGGCGCAGACGGTCCTACTGCTATTTGGCTTACTTCCAAACTGGCCCAAGACTTATTGCCTGCTATAGCAATAGCAGCATATTCCTATATGGCACTTATCCCCATGATACAGCCACCCATTATGAGACTTTTAACTACAAAGAAGGAAAGAGAAATAAAAATGGAACAGTTAAGGGAAGTTTCCAAACTTGAGAAGATTGCATTCCCTATAATTGTTACCATTCTTTGCATTCTTCTTCTTCCCTCAGTTGCACCTCTGATTGGTATGCTCATGCTGGGTAATCTCTTCAGAGAAGCCGGCGTTGTTGACAGACTTTCTAAGACTGCACAGAATGAACTGATTAATATTGTCACCATATTCATAGGACTTACAGTTGGATCCAAGGCCGTTGGTGAAAACTTTTTGAAGCCTGAAACCTTAATGATTATAGGTCTTGGTCTGCTTGCCTTTATGTTCAGTACTGTAGGTGGAGTTCTTCTTGGCAAGCTCATGTGCTGGCTGTCAGGAGGTAAGATTAATCCTCTTATCGGTTCTGCAGGTGTTTCTGCAGTTCCTATGGCCGCAAGGGTTTCCCAGGTTGAAGGTCAAAAAGCCAATCCCGGTAACTTCCTTCTCATGCATGCAATGGGCCCCAATGTGGCTGGTGTTATTGGCTCTGCCGTTGCAGCAGGTATATTCTACGCCCTGTTCGGCGGCAATTAACAAATCCTGCAGAGTTGCAGAGAATTTCCGATGACAACATAAAAGTGTTATATTTACATTGAAAAAAGAAGAAGGGACGGTTAACATGTCCCTTCTTTTTTATGTCTTAATCATATTGGTTCTCTTTAAGAAATTCTAATACACTTCTCATATTGGTATAACCGATCTTTTATGAAATGAAGATTTCTAATGCCATATAATATAAATAGAGCATATTATGGGAGGTTTAGTAATGTTAAACAGATTAATTGCTATTAAAGATGCTGTAATCAATAAATTCGGAGCATTATTGGGTTATACCTTCCTTATAATTGGAGGGCTTATTACAATATCCTTGGCAGGTTTCTTTATAAGAATGCTGTTTAAAGTCTTTCTGACTCTTCTGATCCTGGCGCTCATAGTTTTCGGTATCTATAAAGTATATGAATGGTACAAATCCTGATTCTTTCACATATTTTTATGTGAAAGAATCATATAAGACCAAACATCAGATCTGTATATGTGGGTATGGGCCAGAAGCTGGCATCAACTGAACATTCCAGTCTGTCCGCATAAGACCTTAATTCCTCCATCAAAGGCACAATAGCATCCTTGCAGAATATGGCCCGTGCCAATATTTCACTGTTATTTTCATCAAGCTGCTGAATTTTATGACTTAGCTCATCAGTTTTATTTCTGAGACTCTTTGTGAGCATAACAAGTTTGTCAAGATCACCTTTTACACCGGAAGAATCAACATTGGCGACATTTAATGAGTTTACTGTATCAGCAACTTCCTTCATGTACCTTATTGAAGCAGGCAAAATCTGCCTGTTTATCATTTCTACCATTGTCGAAGCTTCTATTCTTATGGTCTTGACATAATTTTCAAGCTGTATTTCATATCTTGAATGGATCTCTGCAGAATTCAGGATGCCATGTTTTTCAAACAATTTAATATTTTTTTCATCTATTAATGCCTGTATAGCATCCACCGTGGTCTTAAGATTCTTAAGACCCCTTCTTTCTGCTTCTTCAACCCATTCTTCCGAGTAGTTATTGCCATTGAAAATAATTCTCTTATGTTTTTTTATAAGCTCTTTAAAAAGCTTATTCACTTCTGCCGTAAAGTCGGAAGCTTTTTCAAGCCTGTCGGCTATCTGGCAGAGTGCTTCGGCAACTATGGTATTTATAATAAAATTAGGGGTCGCAATGGACTGTGACGAACCCACAGAACGAAATTCAAATTTGTTGCCTGTAAAAGCAAAGGGAGATGTTCTGTTTCTGTCTGTTAAATCCTTTCTTAATACAGGAAGTGTCGAAACTCCTATTCCCAGCTCCCTGCTGCATCCGTTGTTTCTGGCGACTCCAGTCTCAATTTGTTCGATAATATCTGCGAGCTCATCGCCGATAAAAACTGAAATAATTGCAGGAGGCGCTTCATGACCTCCTAATCTGTGGTCGTTCCCTGCGCTTGCCACAGAAAAGCGTAAAAGATCTGCATACTCATCCACAGCTTTTATGACTGCCATGAAAAATATTAGAAACTGAGCGTTGTTCTCAGGTGTTTTCCCGGGTTTTAAAAGGTTTCTGCCATCATCGGTCCGTAGCGACCAGTTATTATGTTTTCCTGAACCATTGACCCCTGCAAAAGGTTTTTCGTGAAGTATGCAGGCAAGACCCATTTTATCAGCTACTTTTTTCATGATTTCCATTGTAAGCTGGTTATGGTCAGTTGCGATATTGGCAGTCTCAAACACTGGCGCAAGTTCGTGCTGGGCTGGTGCCACCTCATTGTGTTCTGTCTTTGCGGGAATGCCCAGCCTCCACAGTTCCTTGTCAAGCTCGCGCATGAATTTTGCTACTCTTGTTTTTAGATTGCCATAATAATGATCCTCAAGCTCCTGTCCCTTTGGAGGCCTTGAACCAAAAAGGGTTCTGCCGGTGTAAATCAGATCTTTTCTTTGCATATAGTACTTTTTATCAATCAAAAAATACTCCTGTTCTGCTCCGACAGTAGGTATGACTCTTTTTGTGGCAGTATCCCCAAACAGTCTTAATATTCTTAAAGCCTGCCTGTTAATGGCATCCATTGACCTTAGAAGCGGTGTCTTAAGGTCCAAAGCCTCTCCCGTGTATGAACAAAAAGCAGTAGGTATGTATAAAGTCCTGTCCTTAACAAAAGCGGGTGATGTACAATCCCAGGCAGTATATCCCCTTGCCTCAAAAGTAGCCCTCAGACCACCTGATGGGAAAGCAGAGGCATCCTGCTCGCCCTTTATAAGCTGTTTGCTTGAAAATTCGGTAATTGCTCTGCCATCCTCTGTAGTAAATAAAAAGGAATCATGTTTTTCAGCAGTAATGCCTGTCATTGGCTGAAACCAATGGCTGTAATGGGTCGCACCTTTTTCTATAGCCCAATCTTTCATGACACACGCTACAACCTCTGCAACCTCCTGCTCCAACGGAAGCCCTTCCTGAATGGTTTTCTTCAGTTTCTTATAAATGGGATTGGGCAAACGTTCACGCATTACTGCATCATTGAACACATCGGCTCCAAATATCTCGAAACCTATATCATTTGAAGAATTTTTCATAACATGATCTCCTTTCGTAAAAGCACCCACTTAAGAAAACAAATATATATATCAAAAGGGCGCTCCAATATGGTGGTAAAACGCCCTTACATTCTGACAAATTCTTTCTGTAAATCACATTAATTATAACAATAGCCTTTAGCACCGTCAATCAGCAATATACTAAAAGTTTTGAGATATACATGGCTTTTAATTATTCCATTAAAGACTTTAATTCCCGGGTCAGTAACCTTTTTATCTGTTCTGGATCACCGTTCCCTTTAAGCTGCGCCATTACTCTGCCCATAAGAAATCCAAATGCTTTAGTTTTTCCGGATTTATAGTCGGACACAGCTTTAGGATTATCCTGTACAACTTTTTTTACAATACTTTCAACAAGATTTTCATCCCGTTGAACTTTAAGTTCCAGCCTTTCAATTAAACTGCCAGGCTCCTCACCTGTTTCACTTACAATATCCAATACTTTTTTTGCTGATGCCTGGGATATCTCTCCCTTATCATAATAGACCATCAGCTCACCGAACTTTTGTGCAGTAAGTTTCTGCATTACGTCCTGACCTTTTTCTTTTACCAGTCTTAACAGGTCTGTCAATAACCAGTTACTGACCAGTTTATAATTACTGCATACTTTTGTAGCCTCTTCAAAAAAATCGGCTATTTTCATGTCTGAAGTAATTATATTGGCATCATAAGCCGGTATCTCCAGCTCATTTATATAACGTTTTTTACGTGCGCCAGGAAGTTCAGGGATACTGGCTTTTATATTTTTTATTAAAGTTTTATCAACAACTATTGGAACAAGATCAGGCTCAGGAAAGAATCTGTAATCAAGGCTTTCTTCCTTTTCCCTCATAGGATAACTCTCCTGCTTTGAATCATCCCACCGCCTTGTTTCCTGGACTACTTTCAAACCTTTTTCCAATAGTTCAATCTGGCGTTTTGCTTCTGCCTCGCAGGCACGTTCAACAGCTCTGAATGAATTAAGATTTTTCATCTCAGTTCTTGTACCTAAAGTCTCCTGCCCTGTCGGACGCACTGAAAGATTGACATCTGCACGGAGAGAGCCCTCCTGCATCTGACAATCACAAACACCTGTATATTCAAGTATTGACTTTATGTTTTCAAACAGCACTCTCGCCTCTTTTGGCGAACGTATATCCGGCCGGGTCACAATCTCTATTAATGGAACACCAGCCCGGTTATAGTCTATCAATGTCCCCTGACCATTCGGGTCGTGCATCAGTTTACCTGCATCCTCTTCCAAGTGTATGCGTTCTATTCCTATGTTTTTTGTTTGACCATCTGCCTCTATTTCCACATAACCATCATAGCAAAGAGGTATATCGTACTGGGAAACCTGATAGGCTTTAGGCATATCGGGATAGAAATAATTTTTCCTGTCCATTTTACTTACCTCAGAAATCCTGCAATTCATTGCAAGACCTGCTTTTATAGCGTATATAACAGCCTCTTTGTTTAATACAGGGAGTGTTCCCGGCATACCAAGGCATACAGGACAGCAGTTGGAATTCGGCTCTCCGCCGAATTCATTTTTACATCCGCAGAAGATTTTTGACTTTGTATTAAGCTCAGCATGTATCTCTAAACCTATTACTATTTCGTATGGCATATCAACTCTTCACCCCCGGGATAATTCTTCCGGCTATTTTCTCAATGGCATGCCCTACTTGAAAAAGAAGCTTTTCACAAAAGGCTTTCCCGATAATCTGCATACCTATTGGAAGTCCCTTGCTGTCAAGTCCCAAAGGTACAGTAAGTGCCGGAAGCCCCGCAAGATTTACAGCGGCGGTATATATATCACTAAGATACATTTTAAGAGGATCCTTGCAGTTGTCTCCACCTGCTTTAAATGCAGTTGTTGGATATACCGGAGCCACAAGGCAGTCTACTTTCTCCAATATATTCTTAAATTCATCAGAAATCAGCCGTCTTACTTTCAGGGCCTTACTGTATAATTTGTCATTATGACCTGAACTTAAGGCAAAAGTCCCCAGAATAATTCTTCTTTTAACTTCCTTGCCAAATCCTTCGGATCTGGAGAATTTATAAAGCTCGTCCAGATTTCTGGCATCAGGATTTCTGTATCCAAACCTTATCCCGTCATATCTGGCAAGATTAGAGCTTGCTTCAGCTGAAGATATGATATAGTAGCAAGGAACAGTGTGTTTGACTGACGGCAGGGATACCTCATAAGAACGGGCACCGTGCTGACATAACTCTTCTGCTGCTTTGAATATAGCTTCTTTAATCTCAGGGGCGAAATCTGTATTGAAAAATTCCTCGGGCATGCCTATTTTAATACCGTCAACACCCCGGTCAATACCGTCGAGATAATTTTCAAAACCTTTTCTTACTGATACTGAATCCATTGGGTCATATCCTGCAATCTCATTCAATACTATGGCGCAATCAGTTACATCCCTGGTCATTGGTCCTGCCTGATCCAATGATGAGGCAAAGGCTATAAGCCCGTGTCTTGAAACCAGCCCATATGTCGGCTTAAGACCAACAACTCCGCAAAATGCAGCAGGCTGCCTTATAGAGCCTCCCGTATCCGAAGCCAGAGTAAATCCTGCAAGATCGGCAGCCAGAGCCGCAGCAGAACCGCCGCTTGAACCTCCTGCAACATATTCTTGATTCCAGGGATTATAGACAGGACCAAAAAAAGAATTTTCTGATGAACAGCCCATTCCAAACTCATCCATGTTAAGCTTGCCAAGTATGACTGCTCCTTTTTCCTCCAGCTTATTAACTATGGTTGCCGAATAAGGAGGTATAAAATTCTCAAGCATTTTGGAAGCACATGTGGTTCTGATATTTTCTGTGCAGAAATTATCCTTAACAGCATAAGGAATACCGCAAAGAGGTGAAATATTTTCACCTGAATCTATAAGCTTCTGAGCCTCCTCAGCTTTTCTAAGCGCCTTGTCTTCGCATACAGTAATATAGCAGTTGATTTCTTTATTTTTCCGTTTTATATTATCAAGAAAATAGCGGGTTAATTCCACTGCCCCTATTTCCCTGTTTATCAGCATTTTGTTTATTTCTTTTATAGTTCTGCTGTAAATATTCATATTTGTTCCACCACATTCGGTACAATATAATAATTATTTTTTGTAACGGCTGCAGATTTCAGCAAGTCCTCTCTTCTGTCTGTATTGGTGACCTCATCTTCACGAAATGCATTTGTGACAGAAACTATATGTTCCATTGGAGCAATATTTCCGGTGTCGATCAAAGATAATTGCTCCATATATCCGATAATGGCATCAAGATCCCTGGCATACTCTTCAAGCTCATTTTCTTCTATAGATAATGCAGCAAGGTCTGCTACTTTTTTTACCGTATCAATATCTGCCATATTACAGCACCTCCATTTAACATAATAGCACAAGTAAAATGCTCTATACTTATTGTTCCTTATTTTTTCAAAGTAATTTTATACTAACCCAAAAAGAAAAACTACTTACATATAAAATTAAATTATATCATTCAAACCGAAATGAAAAAGTTCCATGAAATGATCGGTATATATAATATCCCAATGAATATCCAATTTTTATATTTATTGCAAATTAATAATATGTTTGAGCCATAGCCGTTGACGGTAAAGAGGGATATCTTGCAGAAAGCGTTTTCAATGACAAGCCACATGTTTTCAAGTTTTTGATGCATTGAATTTTAAAAATAAAGGTAATGAGTGTTTTAAATCAGTATTCGAATAGTAAAATGGGCAGAGTGTATAAAAAGGCGCTTTAAGCGAAGGCAGACTTAAAGCGCCAGCTGGAGGAGTGATAAAATGGGGCTATACGTCCATTGGGACCTGGCGGTAGCAAGATCTTACAGATCTTGTCCCCTTATATCATATGCCTTGTACAATAAATTGGACAATTAGATTCATGTATTTTTTGCAGTTTCTCTCTGCTTTGCAATTTCAAACATTATAAGAGCAGCTGCAACTCCTGCATTCAGAGAAGAGATTTTGCCTTTCATAGGAATACGGACTATAAAATCACATTCATTCTTAATAAGCCTTGACATGCCTTCCCCCTCACTGCCGATAACCAGTGCGCAGGGCCCTTTAAGATCTGTTTCATAATAGATGCTCTGTCCATCCATGTCCGAACCTATTACCCAGACTCCTCTTTTTTTAAGGTCACGCAGTGTCTGGGCAAGGTTTGATACCCTCGCCACCATTACATATTCAAGAGCACCGGTTGCAACCTTTGCAACCGTAGCATTCAATGTTGCAGATCGGCGTTTGGGGATAATAATACCATGTACACCTGCACATTCAGCACTTCTTATAATCGAACCCAAATTATTGGTATCAGTTATTTCGTCCAATACCAGCAAAAATGGCGGTTCACCCAGTTCTTCTGCTTTTGACAGAATATCTTCAACTTCCACGTATTCCTTTGCAGCAACTTCCAGAATTACACCCTGATGTACCCGGGTCTGGGACATGGTATCAAGCTTGAAGCGTTCAAGATACTGGATCGGGACATTTTTTTCCCGTGCCATGGCAATGATTCTTAAAAGGAACTGATCTTTGGTTCCTTTTTCCACAAATAGCTTATTTAACGGGCGTCCGGACCTTATTGCCTCAAAAACGGCATTCCTGCCCTCTATTCTGTCTTCCCTCTCGGTTTCAATATCAGAACTTATATGTCTGAACTTATGCAGTTTAGCCTCGTTTTTAGGCGATACACTACTTTTTGCAGCTTTGTTTTTAGTGACTCTGTTTATTGGTGTCCTGTTCTTCTTTTTCATTCTTTATCGACCCTTCTTCCTGAGTTTCGATTATTAAAGCAGCCTGTTCCATAAGATACTTAAGCCGGTCATGCTGATTGGTCAGATATAAAAAACCCAGTACGGTTTCAAAAGCCGTTGCATATTTATAATCCTGAATCTCTGCATGTTTTGGTACAGTTGTTGATTTTGTGTTCCTGCCCCTTCTAAAATAATAGGCTTCCTCCTCTGTAAAGAGCTTATGCAGGTTTTTTGAAATAAAGGCCTGAGAAGAAGCCTTCACATAGTCTGTTGCATATATATGAAGATCATGCGAGGTCCCTTTTCTGTTCTTTATCAGTCTTTCCCTGATAAAAAGATCAAATACCGCATCGCCCATATAGGCAAGAACAGATGGCTGCATAAATCTGACTTCCTGGTTATTTTTAAATGGCAAACTATCATCACTCCAATAAAAAAATAATAACTATAATATATTCTAATCTAATTCTTAATTTAAATAAATTTGTAAAACAAAAAATTTAAGACAGGGAACCGACCCCTGTCCTACTCTGTCCTGTTATTTTACCCTTATGAATGGTAACAGATCATTCCATCCCACAAGCAGTGAAAACAGCATATGCAGCAATAGAATTGAAACAGGAAAGAAAATTAAATATTTCAAGGTTTGGTTAGTCTTCATGTTGAGAGATAAGGTGGGAAGCAGTACAATCAGCAATACAGGCACAATATACAATACATAATCAGGAAGATTTAATTGCCTGCCAAAACGTGCTATTATGAAACTTCCGTATACTGTAACAACGCCTATTAAATTTATACGAAAGGATTTGGTTTTATAGACAGATCCCAAAACAATCCTTATAATGCATAAGAACACAAAATACGCTGCCACAGCCAGTATAATAAACCTAAGGGTCTGATTCATACTTCTCCCCCTTAACTGTCAGGACTTAGAGGTAACACCCCCTAAGTTCCTACCTGACAACAATATTTATAAGCCGTCCTTTTACAACTATTACCTTTACCACATTCTTACCATCGATATATGGTTTTGAACGTTCATCGGCAAGAACAATTTCTTCGATGGTCTTATTATCAGCATCAGTGGGTACATTAATTCTGTATCTAATTTGCCCGTTAAACTGAACGGCAATTTCCACCTCGTCTTTTACCAGAGCCTTTTGGTCATACTCAGGCCATTTTTCATTAAATATTGAGAAGTTTTGACCAAGCTGTTCCCACATTTCCTCGGCAAAATGAGGTGCAAATGGAGACAATAGCTTAATGCAGTCCAAAATTGTTTCCTTCATAAACTTACGATTCTTCTTTTCAAGGGCATCATATTTATATAAAGCATTTACAAGCTCCATGATTCTTGCAATTGCAGTATTGAACTGGAACTTCTCAGTATCATGGGTAACACTTTTGATAGTATTGTGTCTTACAAAATTTAATTCCTTCTCATCTGAGCCCATATTGTCAAAAGATTGTTCATTTTCTTCTGACACAAACTTTTCAACAAGTCTTTCAACACGTCCAATGAAGCGGTCTATTGCCTTAATTCCTTCATCGCTCCAGGGACCGCCCTCTACATATGAAAATCCGAATGCAAGATACATTCTGAATACATCAGACCCGTATTTTTCAATGTATTCATCAGGCAGTACAGTATTTCCTCTGGATTTGGACATCTTTTGACCGTCCGCACCCAGAATTACACCCTGATGTACCAGTGAGAGGAAAGGCTCGTCAAAGTCCAGATAGCCCATATCCCTCAATGCCTTTGTGATGAAACGTGAATAAAGAAGATGCATGGCGGCATGTTCTGCTCCGCCCACATACTTGTCAACCGGCAGAAGCTTATTGATCAAATCTTTATTAAATGGCTCCTTATCATTCCTGTTATCAGGATACCTTAAGAAATACCAGCTTGAATCAACAAAAGTATCAAGTGTATCCGAATCTCTTTTTGCAGGTCCTCCACAGGAAGGACAAACTGTATTTATAAATTCCTCGCATTTTGCCAGCGGGGATTCACCATCAGGTTTAAATTCAACATTATAAGGAAGCTCGACAGGAAGCTGATCCTCCGGTACAGGAACAACTCCGCATTTATCACAGTATATAATCGGAATGGGTGTGCCCCAATAACGCTGCCTTGACACCAGCCAGTCACGAAGACGATAGGTTATTCTGAATTCTCCCTTATTTTCCTGCTCAAGTTTCTTTACAATTGATTTTCTTGCCTCTTCAGATGCAACACCGTCAAATTCCTGACTGTTGACTAAAATTCCATCTTCGGTGTAAGGAAGTTCGTCATTTCCTTCAGCACCTTTTATAACACGAACTATATCCAGGTTATATTTAGTGGCAAACTCAAAATCCCGTTCATCATGAGCAGGAACGGCCATAACACAGCCTGTACCGTATCCTGCCAGTACATAATCAGCGATCCATATCGGAACCCTTTTGCCAGTAAGGGGATGAATGGCAAAACTTCCTGTAAAGACCCCTGTTTTTTCACGGGTGGTAGACAAGCGGTCAATTTCAGTAACTTTCTTGACCTGTTCCCGATATTCTTCAACCTGCTTACGGCATTCAGGAGTAGTAATCTCATCAACAATCTCATTTTCAGGGGCAAGAACTACATAGGTAACACCATAAAGAGTGTCGGCCCTTGTAGTAAAAACTCTGAAAGTTATATCCTTACCTTCAACCTTAAATTCTATTTCAGCGCCCTCAGACCTGCCAATCCAGTTGGTCTGTATCTTTTTAGTTTTTTCAGGCCAGTCAAGATCGGGAAGACAGTCCAATAATTCCTGGGCATAGTCAGTAATTTTAAAGAACCACTGGGTAAGATTTTTCTTGGTAACTTCCGAGCTGCAGCGCTCACATTCCCCATCAATCACCTGTTCATTTGCAAGAACGGTGTTACAGCTGGGACACCAGTTGACAGGCGCTTTTTTCCTGTAGGCAAGTCCACGTTTGTATAATTGCAAAAACAGCCATTGATTCCATTTATAATATTCGGGGGTACAGGTAATGACTTCATAATCCCAGTCAAATGTAGCTCCCATTTCTTTCAGCTGTTTTTTCATTGTATCAATATTGCTGAATGTCGAATCCTTGGGGTGAATACCAGTTTTAATGGCATAGTTCTCAGCAGGCAGTCCAAAGGCATCAAAGCCCTGTGGATGAAATACATTATAGCCCTGCATTCTCTTCATTCTTGCCCATGAATCTGTAAGACCGAAATTGTACCAATGACCAACATGGAGTTTTGCTCCTGATGGATATGAAAACATTTCAAGACAATAAAGTTTTTTATCTAAATTCTTACGGTCGAACTTATATATTCCGCTCTCTTCCCATTTTTTCTGCCACTTTTTGTCTGTCTTAGTTGAATAACTCATTATAACAACCTCCAAAACACCAACTGTATTTATATATGTTTAATTTTCCTCTACATCAATATAAACCTCTTGTCCATCCTGCCATAACCGTTCAAGATCATAGTAGGCTCTGTCTTCTTCATGGAAGATATGAATTACTATATCATTATAATCCATAAGTATCCATCTCGCACTATTATACCCTTCAATTTTAAGCGGATAAACTTCTGTTTCCGACAATTTTTCTTCTACGTTATCTGCCAGCGATTTGACATGAAGAGCCGAGGTTCCGCTGGCGATTACAAAATAGCTGGCTATGGCAGTAAGTTTACTTATGTCAATAACCTTAATATCTTTTGCCTTTTTATCGCTTAATACCTTTACAGCAGTAGTTAAAATGTTTTGGCTTTTTTCCATTCCCTGAATAATCCTTCCTTTCAATTCTATAATATCTGTTTGATCAAATAATCGACAGTATTTCTTTACAGTATTATAGCCATAAAAATATCCAATACACAATTCCTGATATTCTGATTAAAACCTGAAATACTTTTTATGTAAAGACCAGAGTTTAAATCATACCCAATATTCTGAGTATTTCATAACCCAGACTGTTATCAAGAAGCGTAAGACCCAAAGAGGTATAAACTACGGCTATCAGTACAAGTCCCGGGATACCAGCCATAAGTCCTTTTGCAGATCCTTTTATTTTTTCGGGTTTTTCTGCAGTTTTATTTGTTGTAGCTCTTACCACAAGCAGCAGACCAAATATAACTATAAGACTGAATACAAGAACAACGGCAAAAAGAGCACCTATGTATATCAAAAACTGTTCGAGGGATAAGCCAAATTCCTGTGCCCCCAGAATAAATTCCTGAGTCGCGAAAGGATCTTCCACAACCTGGGTGGTGCCTCCATCCATTCTGACGGCAAGATTTGAAATCAGCGTCAACAGAGCATTGTTCATAAAATGAAGAATCATACCATTAAAGATTGATCCAGTACGATATACCACATAAGCTGCTATAGTCCCTATCAGTGTCTGGGCAGCCAAACGCTGGAAATCAAAATGGAAAAGACCGAACAAGAGTCCGCTAAGCAGTATTCCCCAACCTGCACCCATTCTTTCAAGCCCTCTTTGGATCATTCCCCTGAAAAGAATCTCCTCACAAACTGCAGGCACAACTGCCACTATAAAAATAGATATCCATAAATTATTTGACATCAGCGATGCTATATCGCCTGCAAGATAGACACGCCCAAAAACGAGTTTTATAATAAGCAGGGCCAGAAATCCCGAACAAAAACCTGCAATTATCATAACAGGGCTTATTACCAGCATAAGAAATACTTCCAAAGGTTTTGGCGCCTTTAGACGAAAGGTTTTTTTGATATCATAACGTTTTATTAAAGCCAGAATTATTGGCGGAACTGCAAAGAAAAGGACCTCTGACAAGACAAGATTGAGCTCATTTTTTAAATTTAATTTATAAAGCAGCTGAGAAACATAAACATAATAGATGGCTGAAATTGTATACATTATCCCCGCATCGAGGGGAATGGGCAGTTTTTGTTTTTCATTTATCCTGTTTATTTCCATAACGCTTCCTCATAATATTTTTTTGATGCACTAATATCACCATTATAGCATTATTTTCAATTATATGGGAAGCAAGAATGCCAAAACCTTAATCAATCAAGTTGGCTGTGGGCTTCTTTAACTGTGCCTTCTACGTCAATGTCAGCTTGATCTGCATTTTCGCTATTTATCAGATACAGCAGATACTCAATATTTCCTTCCGGACCCTTAATGGGAGAATACGAAAGCCCCAGCACAGAAAAACCGAGGTTGACGGCTTCCTTAATAACATTATTGATTACTTCTTCATGCACCGATGGATCCCTTACAACGCCCTTTTTCCCGACCTTTTCCCTTCCTGCTTCAAACTGGGGTTTTATAAGGCAGACTACCCTGCCCTCAGGCTTCAAAAGGCTTTTTAAAGGCGGAAGAATCAATTTGAGTGAGATAAATGAGACATCCACCGCACCGAAATCCAGTTCTTCATTAATATCACCTTTGGTAACATATCGAAAATTAGTTCTCTCCATACAAATTACCCTGGGATCATTCCTCAGTTCCCAGGCAAGCTGACCGTAGCCGACATCAACTGCATAGACTTTTTTTGCACCGTTTTGAAGCATAACATCAGTAAAACCGCCGGTAGATGCCCCTACATCAACACAGATACAATCTTTAAGCGAAATATTAAATGCCTCTACAGCCTTCTCCAGTTTTAACCCACCGCGACTGACATATCTGTTGGGATTTCCTTTAACTTCAATATGGGAATTCACATCATGCTGTGAACCGGGTTTGTCATGACGCTCACCGTCTATAAAAACAAGACCCGCCATAATGGCTCTTTTCGCTTTTTCGCGACTGTCGAAAAAGCCTTTTGAAACAAGCAGTACATCAAGCCTTTCTTTTGACATTACAATCCTCCGTTTTCCGGAAACTCCATCTTACTCAGGATACTTTCCTTTATGCTCCGGGCATCAAGCCCGTATTTCCTGAGAATGAGGTTTCTTTCTCCATGTTCTATGCCTATATCAGGCAAACCTAAATTCAGAGTCCGGACTTTGCCGGAAAGTCCATTATATAAAAGCTCTGTTACAAAAGAGCCAAAACCGCCATTTTTAATGACATCCTGAATTATAACAACCCTGCCCGTCTTTTTTGCTGAATTAAGTATGGTAACATCATCCACAGGTCTTAAGAAACGGGGATTTATAACCTCACAGGAAATCCCCTCTTTCTCCATAAGTTCAGCTACTTCGAGCGCTTGTGAAACCATACACCCGACACCAATAAGAGTAAGATCATTGCCTTCTTTCACCACAACAGCCTTACCGTATTCCAGAGGTATATCGGATCGATCAAACTCCTTGCCCGAACCTCTGGGATACCTTACTGCAATGGGACCCTTATGTTCATTTACTGCATAGTCCAGCATTGCCTTAAGCTCATTGGGGGAAGCAGGGGACAAAATTGTCATATAGGGAATAGTGTATAAATATGAAACATCATAAATTCCCTGATGTGTCTCTCCGTCATCACCCACAATGCCACATCTGTCTACTGCAAAAACTACATCCAGCTTTTGAAGGGCAACATCGTGCAGAATTTGGTCATATGCTCTTTGCAAAAAAGTAGAATAAATTGCTACTACAGGTTTTACTCCGCCCATGGCAAGCCCTGCAGCCAGTGTCACGGCATGCTGCTCGGCTATACCAACATCATAAAATCTTTCAGGGAACAATTCCTTAAAAGACCTGAGACCCGTACCATCAGGCATTGCCGCTGTTATTGCAGCTATGTCCTTGTTATCCCTTGCAAGTTCACACAACCTATTGCCAAAAACTTGTGAATAATTTTCACTGCCAGAATTTTTTGTCAGACCGGTCTCTATCTCAAAAGGCGCAACTCCATGAAAGAAATCGGGATTTTTCTCGGCATGTTCATAACCTTTGCCTTTAATAGTCACTACATGAACCAAAACAGGTCCCTTCATAGTTTTAACATGTTCGAACACATTCACCATCTCACGGATATTATGGCCGTCAATTGGTCCAAAATAGCGGAATCCCAGATCTTCGAAAAACATTGAAGGCATCAGCATGCTTTTCATTGAAGTTTTTATTTTATGGACAAATTTTCTGAAAGTTTTCCCGCAGGGTAATAAATCCAAAAATTCCTGAACTGATTCACGGGTTTTATAATAGAGGGGACGAACCCGCAATCTGCTCAGATATCTGGACAGTCCTCCCACATTGGGGGCAATTGACATGCCATTGTCGTTGAGGATTATAAGCAGATTGGTTTTTGAAATACCGGCATCATTAAGGGCTTCGAGAGCCATACCACCTGTTAAGGCACCATCTCCGATCACGGCAGAAACAGTATATGACTCCCCTTTCAAATCCCTTGCCCGTGCCATACCCAAAGCAGCAGAAATTGAGGTGCTGCTGTGTCCTGTATTGAATACGTCATAGGGACTTTCCTCTGTCTTGGGAAATCCCGACAGGCCGTTCATCTGACGCAAGGTAGAGAATTTATCCCTGCGTCCTGTCAAAATTTTATGGACATAGGTCTGATGCCCCACATCCCATACAATCTTATCAAGCGGAGCATTCAGGACTCTGTGAAGGGCAATTGTCAGCTCCACAACACCAAGGTTTGAAGCTATATGTCCTCCGGTCTTTGAGACTATGTCAATTAAAAACTCCCGTATTTCCTGTGCCAATATGTTAAGTTCATCAAAACTTAATTTTTTTAATTCATCCGGACTATCAATCCCAGTAAGAAATCTATATGATTTATTTAAATTTCCACTCAAAAGAACACCTCTTATCAAGATTTCACTTTCATTTTCGCCTTGACGGCTGTTTCCCTCTATCAAACATTGCAAGGAATTTTCCGGCTTTATAGACAATATAATTTGCATTATTAATCCCGATATTTTTTGTAAATCCTTTGCCGCCTACAGTCAGTGCAGCAATCAGGGCACCAACCAGTACTTCAATCAGTGATACCTGATGATTTCCGGCAAAAACACTGTACACAATGGCAGTTCCCGCAGCACCACTTACCACACCGCAGATATCCCCTATTACGTCATTACAGAAACTTGACACCTTTGACGCATTCCTAAGCAGCATGATTGACTGTTTTGCCCCTTTTATTTTCTTCGAGGCCATACAATGAAAAGGAGTCTCATCGGCCGCCGTCACTGCAATACCTATGATATCAAATAATATACCTAATAATATTATTGCTAATACCACCAATGTTGACATCTGGTATGAAATTACCTTAAAAATACTTGAAGACAAAAATAAAATTGCAATTGACAGGGTAAAAGATACGACTGTAATAAACAAACCCCAATAAATATGTTTTTTATGGAAACCCGAATTTTTTTTAACCGGAATCTTGGATTTAGATGCCTGCCTATTCTTTTTGGCAGCAGACTTCAAAAGCCTTTTGTCCGATTTATCCTCTTTGTCCAATATAACTCTGCTCTCCTGTTTTATAATTAAATTATACTTTTATGGTTATTATATATATCAGCAGGATGGCAACAATCCGAGTAAATTTTGCGCCTTAGGTCAGGCAGGATTTCCCCGATAGGTACCAAAACGTCGCCATTTTGGCGGTTTCCCATTAAACCTAAAGTTGAGAGGTTGCCCTCATCAAAGCCTGATCGCCACTCAGTACACACTACAATCCCCGGATTGTCAAGAAAACTTACAGCCTAGGGGTTTTCCCCGTAAGCCTTACCGAGCTTCTAGCCTCTTTTGCACGATTGGTTTCAAACAGCAATATTGTCTATGTATTGGCCAGCACATAAACAACCGATCCGTTATCCTCCAACCGCACTCAAGGCAGGCTACGCTGTCCACAGCATCAAAAGTGATACCACATGACAGGTTTACTCCCTCACCGTAGTCAAGATTTGTGTCGCAAATGCGAGGCAATCTGTCTCCCACGAATGAGGGTCTCCGCGGTAGAGGGGACAGGTCCTGCATGCCATTACAGGTTGCCCCTAAACCTTAACTCCCAGCACCAGCCCATCACTGGGCGTAACAAGCCGGCACAAGGAACTTCATCGATGTGCCCTTTAACGGATTTTTAGGCCCGTCTTCGAAGCCGGCAGTGCTGACTAGGATACTGCGCCATCCTGCTATAAATTATGGAAAGATATTATACAATAAAAAGTTTTATTTAGCAAATACAATGCCCACCAAAATTCCCAGGGCAGCGCCTAAAAAAACCTGAATGGGAGTATGTCCCAACAGCACCTTGAGTTCTTTTTCAACTTTGACATCTGTAGAATATATCAGTTTATTGATTACCTCGGCTTGTTTGCCTGCTGCACGCCTTACACCGGCTGCATCGGCCATTACAATAAAGGCAAAAATAACTGAAAGAGCGAATATCCCGGAATCAAAACCATATTGTATCCCCAAGACAGTTGCAAGACATACAGAGATAGCAGAATGACTGCTTGGCATCCCTCCCGAGGATACAAACTTTCTGAAATCAAATTTACCATGCTTGATAAAATGGCTGACAAATTTTATAGACTGAGCCAGAAACCATGCAAATAATGGCAGCACAATTACTTTATTATCCAGTATTTCTTTCATGTAGCCACCCACCCTGCAAAAACAAAATAAAATTTACCAAACACAATAATTGATTATCTGTCTCTGTTCTCTATATAATACGCAGTTTCAACAAGAAAATCCGAATTTTTGACTTCTTCCAATGCTTCAACTGCCCTCTCCACCGTCCTCTTCAGGAATTCCTTTGCTTCATTTAAGCCCATAACAGTTACAAAAGTCGACTTCTTATTCTTTTCATCACTTCCGGTGGGTTTACCTACAACTGCACTGTTCCCCTCATAATCAAGAAGGTCGTCTTTAATTTGAAATGCTAAGCCAATATTTTCAGCATAGCGTACAAGGCGTTCCTTTATAATATCTGGTGCATCATATAACTCGGCAGGAAATAAAATGCTGGCTTTTATCAGCTCCCCTGTCTTTTTTCTGTGTATGTTAAGAAGATGGTCTAAACTAATAGCCCTTCCTTCCGATGATATATCCAATACCTGACCGCCTATCATTCCTGAAGCACCGGCTGCTCCGGCAATAACAGAGGCAGCTTTGGATTTATAATAACAGCCTTCTTTGTCTCTGGACACTTCTTCCAGCAGTATCTCGAAAGCCCTGTTCAATAAAGCATCTCCGGCCAAAACGGCAATTGCCTCACCGAATACTTTATGGTTCGTAGGTTTTCCGCGCCTGAAATCGTCATTATCCATACAGGGAAGATCATCATGTATCAGGGAATAGTTATGAATCATTTCAAGCGCACATGCAAAGGGTAAAACAGCATCATAATCTCCTTCAAGCAAATCACAAACTGCAAGCGAAAGTACCGGTCTGATCCTTTTTCCTCCCGCCATTAAACTATAGTTCATAGCCTCAAAAATTACTTTTTCAGGACAATCATCATAAGCAGTATAGTGCTTGAGCCAGTTTTCGATTTTTTCAGTATAATTTTGATATTGCTTTTTGTAATCCATTATATTCAACCCTCTGGAGTAAAATCCCTTTCATCTATCTGGTTATTCTCTTCCAAAATAATAGTTATTCGTTTTTCTATATCATCAAGCTTTTTATTGCAATACCGGACAAGTCCCACACCTTTTTCAAACATCTTCATGGAATCTTCCAGTGTGAGCTCCCCGCTTTCAAGTAAGTTGACTATGCTTTCAAGTTCGGCAATTGCCTGCTCATACGGCATATCGGTCTTGATTTCATTCTTACCCATATTTTACACCTCCGTCTGTTCGGTTAAGGTTTTATCATAAACAGCCTGGAATTTCCCATCACAAACCGTTATTATGAGTTCCTCACCAGGCCTCATCTGTTTAACCGAACGGATCATTTCCCCACTTTTGTTCTGGGTTACTGAATATCCTCTGCTGAGCACCGTCAGTGGACTTAAGGCATCCAGTTTTCCTGCCAGCACCTTTAAATCTGATTTTAGATTTTCCAGTTTATATCTGCTTCTGTCAAGAAGGTTCCGTTCAAGCATATCAAGATACTGTCTTCTTTGATTTAACTGTTCTGAAGGCTTTATAAGGCTCCGGGCCTCCGAAAGTCTTTGCAGTCTGTTTTTCTCATGATTTAACCTGTTTAAAAGTGAGGTATTCAGCCTTTTATAAAAAATACTCAGTTGTTCCTTCATTGCCCTTTTTTCAGGCATGACCAGCTCTGCTGCTGCAGAAGGTGTGGGAGCACGCAAATCAGCAGCAAAATCCGAAATAGTATAGTCAGTTTCATGACCAACTGCTGAGATAACAGGAATTTCTGATGCCACTATAGCTTTTGCCAGTTCTTCATCATTGAATGGCCAGAGATCCTCCAGAGACCCGCCGCCCCTGGCTAAAATTATTACATCAACATTTTTTAATTCATTAAATAAATTGATACCTCTGATTATTTCAGAAGGAGCTTCCTTTCCCTGTACGGCTGAACCGTACAAAATTATTCTGCAATTTGAATATCGCCTGGTAAGGACATTTATAATATCCCTTATTACTGCTCCTGTTGGTGATGTAATAACGCCTATGGCACAAGGAAGAAGCGGTATAGGCTTTTTTCGGCTTGCATCAAAGTATCCCTGCTCTTCGAGCCTCTTTTTCAGCTGTTCAAAAGCAAGGTACAAAGCCCCTGTTCCGTCAGGCTGCATTTCTTCTGCGTAGAGCTGGTAATTGCCACCCTGAGGATATACAGAGACATAACCTCGTATAATAACGCGCATTCCTTCTTCAGGACGAAACTTAAGACGAATATTATGTGACCTGAACATCACGCATCTGATTATTGATTTTTCATCCTTCAGAGAAAAATACATATGCCCTGATGAATGGGCTTTAAAATTGGAGATTTCGCCAGCCACCCATACATGAGAAAGCAGCATGTCACTGTCGACAAGCTGCTTAATATATCCAGTTAACTCTGAAACAGTAAGATACCTGTTCATCATACTTCCTCTGATTTTTATAACTTCCCTTCCAGCTCACCCAGGACTTTTCCCAATACTCCATTAATAAAGGATCTTGATTGATCTCCGCAATATTTCTTGGCCAGTTCAACAGCTTCATTGATTGAAACATTGGGAGGTATGTCGAATCTGTATTTCATCTCGTAAGATGAAAGGCGTGTAATTGCAAGGTCAACTTTGGGCATCCTGCCTATTGTCCATCCTTTTAAATGCCTTGATATGAGCTGATCAAGTTCCTGCTGCCTTTCTATAACACCGTTTACCACGTCCAGAAAATATTCTCTGTCAGCATCTTCAGAAATATCGTGCTCTTCCAAAAAACGTTCTATCTGCTCCTTAATATCATCCCTTTGTATTTGTATTTGATAGAGTAATTTCATAGCCTTCTCGCGGGTCTGTTTTCTTCCCAAAATTGTCCCTCCGAATTTAATTGACAATTACTTATAAGTATTTAATAAGTTCTTATCAAGAATTATAACTATACTACACTTTCTGTGCAACATAAAATATTCTTTCTTCCTGAGCACCTGGCGGATTGAAACTAAGATCTCCATAAACTTCTGCAAGTTTGAGCCCGGCATGTTCAAGGGCCTGCTTTATCTCATCAGTGGTATATGCTGTTTCCTGATGGGTTTCATCAAATCGCTCGTATAACCCTTCATGGTTTCTGACAAAAAAGGCAAGATCAAAGGTTACTTTTCTTTTTTTACTGTCGTATGTATTGGTCCAGACCCATGCAATATCCTCGCTCAAATCATAAAATGTTTCATTGCCGAGAATTTTGGAGATCTTGTAAGGACTGTTCAAATCAAATATAAAAAGCCCGCCCGGGTTAAGATACCTGCTCACCAGCTCAAATACCTGCTTTACTTCATCAATCGAGTCCATATAGTTCAAGGAGTCCAGAAGGCATATAACTGCGTCAACTGTACCATGAAGTTCAAAATTCCTCATATCCTGATTTATGAATAATATATCCTGATTGCTTTCCAAAGCTTTTTCATAGGCTTTGGAAAGCATATCAACCGATATATCAAGCCCAATCATTTGAAAGCCGCGTTTAGACAATTCAATAGTCATATTCCCGGTACCGCAGGCCAATTCCAGTATAAGCTCAGGTTTTTGATTAAATTTAAGAAAGGCTGATTGCAAATAATCAGCCCACTTTTTATAGGGAATATCCTGTACAAGTTGGTCGTAAACATCTGCAAATCGTCTGTACATTGTCTCACCTGTGAATTAAACCGTTTTGGATTTTTTCTTTCTTGACAAAATACCACCAATCCGGCCTGTTTCTTTGGCACTCAAACTTTTCCATCCGCCTTTTTGAATTTTTTCAAGAAGGCCCAGCTCCTTTGCAATCTCAAGTTTAAGCTGTTCATCTTTTTTCTTCTGCATATAAATCACCCCACGGAATATTATTGCCATTGCTATCCATGGGTATTCAGCTATTTATCTAACTTTTTCCGCACTTCTTCGACAGCAACTATCAATTGTGCATCCTTATCATGGGGAATATCTTCTATTAACATGTTCTTATATTCTTTATCCAGATCTATTTCAATATCCGGCATTACACCTTCATCATGGATGCATTTTCCTGAAGGTGTAAAGTAGCGTGAAATAGTATATTTGAAACCTGCACCATTGTCAAACCCGACATCAATTGCCTGAACAAGGCCTTTGCCGAAAGATTTTTTACCAACAAGAGTCCCCTTTCCATAGTCCTGAACGCAAGCTGCCAGAATTTCGGATGCACTGGCACTGTATTCGTTTATAATAATGCTCAGCGGCATATTCAGTTCTCTTTCATCAGAGTATTCCTCGTTCCTTATCTTAAACCTGTCCTCTGTATAAACTATTAACCCCTTTGGTACAATCCTGTCTGCAATTCTGACAACCTGGCCGTAATCACCGCCGGGATTGTCCCGAAGGTCTATTACAAGCCCTTTCATGCCTTGAAGAATTAATTTGTTGAGTTCCTTTTCAAAATCTTCTGCTATATCGTGATCAAACTGTTTTATCTGGATATAACCTATTTCATCATCCAGCATTTCGCTTGAAATATATGGTATGTTTATTGCTCTTCTCTCCAGCTCCAGATCTATATACTCCCGTGTCTCTGGTCTGTAAATAGTAATTTTGACTTTTGTTCCTTCTTCACCTCTAATTCTTTCCACAATCAAATCTGCATCTGTAATTGTAGTTACATCCTCATCATTTACCTTAACAATCTTGTCATTCTTTTGAATACCGGCCTCTTTTGCAGGAGAATCCGGGAATATATTAGCAACATTCAGAAGATAATTTTCATCCATGTGAACCGTAACACCAATACCAACATATCTTCCTGTAGAATCTTCCATGAACTTCTTCATTTCCTCAGGAGTATAATAGACAGTGTACGGATCCTTTGCACCGGCTGATAACCCCTTTATCGCCAAACTGAAGGCTTCATCCAAATCAACTTCCTTATAATATCTCGTACTCAAAATATTTTTCACTCTATTGAAAGCAGTTAAATTGGACTGGCTTATTTCATCCTTATCAAAAAATAAGGCAGTCTGAGGTTTGAACCATTGAGCCAATGGTTTTGTCACAAACACATCCCAGGATACCATTCTGATTACTGAAAACAGGTATCCTGAAAAGAATGCAATAACCAGACAAATACATATCACAGATATATTTATTATTTTCCTACTGTTTTTCATAACGGACAACCCTTCTACAAGCGTACTTATTTCATTTTACATCCTATGCTTAATTTTTTCAAACAATGTTAGAAGCATAATAAAAAATCGGGCATAAGAACTTCAGATAACATTAAACAGGGATATCCTTCCGGATATCCCTTCAATCTTTCTTATTGATTTCTATTTTGGTTTGGAAATATACTTCATCGGATCCTGTCTTTCACCATTTATTCTTACTTCAAAATGGAGGTGTGGTCCGGTTGAAAGTCCGGTACTGCCAACTTTTGCAATGGTTTGACCGGCTTTTACTTTCTGACCTTCTTTTACAAGCAGTCCTCCGTTTTTAATGTGCAGATAAAGAGTGGTAACGCCGCCACCATGGTCTATTATCACTGTATTACCCGATCCGCCGCTCCGCCATCCTGAAAAGATAACGGTGCCGCTGGCAGCAGCCACGATGTTTGCATTCATAGGAGCATTTATATCAACACCGCCGTGGAATTTGCGATATTTCAATATAGGATGGATTCTATAGCCGTAAGGTGAAGATATGCCATAGTATCCGGGGGTAGGCCAGGTCATGACACCACCGCTGTATTTTGTCCCGCTTGAAGAAGCTCTTCTTATAATTTCAGTTAACGCCTGGGCTTCCTTTTCCAGTTCTTTCTCGGCCTTTTCCCAATATGCAACGTCTTGTTTACTCTTTGCGATTCTGTCTTCTGCTGCAGCACGGGAAACTTCAAGTTTTTCTATCTCTTTGAGACTTTCCTCCAGTTGCTGCAGTGCGTTTTGTTCTTCACGTTCTTTTAGTTGTTTGAGCTCTTCAATTTCATCCTGCTTGCTTTCAATGCTCTTCATTAAATCCTGATCAAACTTGGAAACCATCTGCATCATGTGAGCTTTTTTAAACATCTGGTCAAAATTATCACTGTTTAGAAGCTCATCCATACCTGCATTGGTTCTGGAATTTATATAAAGAACCACTAATCTTTCCTGGAATAGTTTCAACTGTTCTTCATATTCTTTCTCACACTGGGCAATTGCCTCTTCAAGAGTCTTGATTGCCTCTTCTATATCTTTAATCCGGGCCTCAATCTGGCTCTTCTCATATCCTTTCTGTTCCAGTTGCGCAATAATCTCCTGCCTGACCTTCTGATCATTCAGCAGTGTTTTTTGTGCTTCTTTCTTCTGTGCTGTTATGTTTTGCTTTTCTCTTTGCTTTTTCTGCAGCTCTTTCTGAAGATTTGACACATCAGCGGCAAATGAGCTGAATACTACACATATTAAAAGCACGACACAAGAAACTGCAGCAGAAACTTTCTTCATCATCTGTAAAGTGCCTCCGATCTTTTGCAAAAAAAATACTTGCACAGTAAAATTACCAATTAACTACTAAATTAAGCTAACAATATTGTTACAATTTACCTAATTTATATTATAACCCCTCAGCCTTATACATTCAAGTGTTTTCTGACTGACATCATACTTCCTATTCCACCAATTACTACACCGAAAATGGCATAGATAACAAAGATACGGAAAGCCACAGGAGCGAACTCCATCATTCTGAGGGTAGTGTAGCCAAGATTAAGAAGTATTGAATTCAACATATGCTGGAGCCATTCATAAGCATGATGTGTGAGAAAATATGATATAAGCGCTCCAATAAACCCTATCAAAAGACCTTCCACGATAAATGGCAGGCGTATAAACCCATCGAGAGCTCCCACATATTTCATTATCTCAATTTCGCGTCTTCGTGCATAAACAGTAAGTCGTATAGTATTGGATATCAGGAATATCGCGATAATGGACAGTACAACCAGCAGGAAAATAAGAACATAATTGAATGCCTTGAGTATTCCTTCAAGTCTTTCAAGCCTGTCCTTGTTATATCCTATACCATATTCTGTGTTTACGCCCGAGAATTTGGTAAGATCTGAGATAACCTGATCGCTTAATTCAGGATCAGTAAGTTTTATGTAAAAAGATTCGGGCATATGTGCGGGAGTGAGTCCTTTTAACAAGGCTTCGTTTTTCAGCTCGTTTTTAATATTTTCAAAAGCCACTTCCCTTGACTCAAACCGATATTGGGATACAACTCCCTCTTCTATCTTACTGTCTATGTACGTCGCAACTTCTTCACGCTCAAAATCAGTTGCAGAAACATTCAAAAATACAGTAATGTCCAAATCACGCTTCATCACTTCTATATTGGATGTAAGATTAATAGCAAGAAGCAGGACTATACCCAGAAAGAACAGGGTGATGGCAACCGTGATTATGGAGGCTGTAGTCATCAGTTTGTTTTTGTAGATATTAGATGTACCTTCTTTGACAAGTAACTTAATAGTTCTAATTTTCATTGATATATAGACCTTTCTTCTCATCACTCCTGAGCTCACCACGCTCAAGAATGAGAACTCTTTTTTTCATGGTATCAACAATATCTTTTTCATGGGTAGCAACAATCACAGTTGTTCCCCTCTGATTTATTTCCTCGAGCAGATCCATTATTTCCCAAGACGTTTTAGGATCAAGATTTCCAGTTGGCTCGTCAGCAATAAGAACTGAAGGATTGTTGACAAGCGCCCGGGCAAGAGCAACTCTTTGCTGTTCGCCACCCGACAATTGATTAGGATATGCTTTTGCCTTTTTACTCAGTCCGACAAGTCCCAACGCAAGGGGAACCTGCCTCCTTATCTCCCTGGGAGATGCTTCAACAATTTGCATGGCAAAAGCTACATTTTCATAGGCTGTTTTATTTGGCAGCAGTCTGAAATCCTGAAAAACGATTCCCAAACTGCGTCTGAGATGTGGTATTTCTGATCTGGGCATATTATGTATGCTATATCCATTAACATAAACTTCACCTGAGGTAGGTGCTTCTTCATGCATTATCATCTTTAAAAAAGTGGATTTACCAGATCCACTTGCACCTATCACAAAGACAAATTCACCTTTTTCAACTCTGACTGTAACGTTTTTTAAACCAACAACTCCGTTTGAATAAACCTTTGTTGCATCTACAAACCTAATCATGAAATTCCCCCATTAAATAACGAGAAGGAATACTATTTGGAAACCTCATCAAGATATCTTTTTACCATCATGGCAACTTTAAAGTAAATAGCGTCATCAAATTTCCGCAAATCCATTCCCGTGATTTTTTGTATCTTATCCAGACGATACACCAGCGTATTGCGGTGTATAAAAAGCTGGCGGGATGTTTCACTGACATTAAGGTTGTTTTCAAAGAATTTCTGGATGGTCATCATTGTCTCAGAGTCAATTGTTTCAAGTACGCCCTCTTTAAACACTTCGTTCAGAAACAGACGGCAGAGGGTAGTGGGCAGCTGATAAATCAATCTGCCAATACCAAGATGATTATAATCCACTATACTCTTTTCGGTTTCAAATATCTGACCTATTTTAAGAGCGGTTTGTGCATCTTTATATGAACGGGCAACATCACGCAGGCTTTGAGCCTCTGTGCCTATCCCGACTTTAGCTTTAATCATGAGTTCGCTGTTGAGTGTATCAATAATTATTCTTGCTTTTTTATAAATCTCTTCCTTGTCTTCACGCTCTTTGAGTTCTTTTACAAGAACAGTATTCTGGTCATCCAGGAGAATTATAAAATCCTTGTTGTTATTGGGAAACAGACTTTGAATCACATTATAAGCATATAATTCGCGGGTTTTCTCAGTGCGAATTAAATAAACAATTCTTCTGCAATCAATTTTAACTCTGAGTTCTTTAGCCCTGATGGTAATATCCCCGGGCAGAATGTTTCCTAAAAGAACATTTTTCATAAAATTATTACGATCATATTTTTCATCGTAATAAAGCTTGGCATTTTCCAAACTAATGGCAATAAGCTCTGCATATTTACTGCATTCAGCACTATCGCTCAGAAGATACAAAACATAATCATGCCGGCCATTGATTTCTATTTTTTTCATTGTTAATCCCGGCTTTTCAACATACATTGCATTAGATAATAAAAACTCTGAGCACTCGTCATTAGTTGTACCAATTTCGTCTTCAATTGTACTGGCAATAATTGTACCTGTATTGTCAGTGATTCCAAAATCTATTCCTGCAGCATCGCGAATACGTGATACAACTGACTGGAAAACTTTAAATGCCAAGCAAACAACCTCCAATGCGAAAAATCCCTATAACTTTCCTATTATTATACACAATTATATATTATGATACAACTTTTTTAAATTGTAAATAATATTTGGCAAATTTTGTTTACTCATTTATTATAACACATTCAGAAAAAACAATTCTGATTGTATTGAGAAGCTCCTTATTACGAAACATGGAAGGATTGTGGATAAAGATTTTGACAGGGGCGCATGTCAGAAGGAAACCGATCATAAAATCATCATTTTCAATTATAGGGCAGCCTTCATCTATACCAAATCCTTCTTTAATATCGTCAGGGATTCCAAAGGGACTTGTTCCTTCAACCCTGTAGCTCCCGTCTTTTTGAGCAAATACATGTAGTTCGGGCACTTTTGGCACCTGCATTCTGACAAATGTAGTCAGAAGATTAATGTATTCTTCATACTGGCGCTCTATCAGATACTGGCGAATAGAACGTTCCACTTCGATTTCCAGTCTTTTTACATATTTGCCGAGCCGAAAAGTGATAAACCCCTCCAAAGTAATAGTATTTGAGTTCTTAAAATATTCAGCCAGCTCTGTCGAAATTGTTTTCTTCCTTCCCTCAATTAAAACTCTGGAAGAAACATCACTCTGCTGGGTATAAATCCTTGAGCATACAATACGGAATATTTCGTCTTTTTCTGTTTTGGGCATTCCATTACAAATACGGTTTACTATTTTCTCAAGTATATCCTTTTCATAGTATTTTAAAATGTATTCAGAAAGAATATCGGATAGATTGTTAACGGCCTTGATATATTTTTTGCTCTTTTTACTGATACAACCATCCAACACGATGGTCAAACAGGATTCATCATGATGTCTTTTTAGCTTGAGCATACTGCATCCGCTTTGCTCAAATCTCTTTTGCAGATAATCAGCCAATCCATTAATGTCTTTCACGTAGTCAACCCTGAAGGATGGCATCTTCTCACATCCCTTCAGGTGTAGTATATGTAATTTATATTGTCCGTTATACAGTGCATAAAGGAATTATACTGCCTATGTCAGTAACTTCCGAAGTTCCAAGAGAAATGGGATCAACTCCGTGTTTATCCAGGAATTTTTTGATAGTTTCTGCAGAATCAAGGGTATTGAAACTTCCTGCAAATGCCAGTCCAGTTTCAGAGATTAAACCACAGGATCCGCCAATAAATCCGTAGTTATAACCTTCTAAGACTATATTACTTTGAGGAGGGATAAGAAGCGAATCTATACCATTTTTAAGAGCTTTTTCATGTATTTTTACATCGGCAGTAATGATGGCCTCTTGATTTACGATTGCTATGGAGCATTTTGCATATCCCTGTGCCACATGAATAGGGGTTATACCAGTTTTTTTGAGCATCTCAACAACCTTCTGGTCGGTATATTTCATATTTAAGAAAGCATAGCGCCCTACAACAGCACAATTATATGCAATATCATAAGGATATTTTTGATTTAAAGACGAATCCCCGAAAAAAATATCAAAACCCAGACCCTTCAAATAGTTTACTGCATCATCGGAAACAGACCTGGCACAGACAATAACTCCTTTGGATATGTTAACTAATTGCATATCAGGATGATAAGAGAGATTTTTAGGTAATTGAGAAAGAGGAGATGTCTTTATAGGCTCAATACCTCTTGACACAAGAGATTTCAGAATATCTTCGGGAGTATTGCCGGCAATGAGCACTTTATTGACAGGTGCCGAAGGAATATACGGAACTGTAACCAAGTTGCACAAAAAAATCACATCTCTTGTTTATAAAGCATATTTTATAACATCCGCACCTTTCACTTTACCAGCTGGTAGAAGATGTGCGGTTCTGATATGCCGCACCCGTAAAACTTTTTGCGGGTGCGGATGAAGTATGAAACTTCTATTCTGCGCTTTCCAAAATAGACAGAAGTTCACCAAGGAACTCAAATGGTACAGTAACACCCTTCTGACTGGGTCTGTACTCATCACTTTTGCTGTCAAGCCAGAAAGTACGGATATCAATGTAAGTTTTTGAATTCTTTGTTACTTTTTTAATCTGAATTTCTTCCCTGCTGTTTTTTGCAAACTTTCCAAGAAGATCTTCAGTATCCCAGAAAGAAGCCGCCATTTATTTATCCTCCTAAAATATTGATCTTACAAAATCTTTATACAAAAAGTATTGTCTGCAAACTTATCAAAATTTAATTACTGTTACTTAAAAAATGCATTCACTATTATATCACATAAATATTCCTTAATTTCAATAAAAAAAGGAATGAATTTTCGAAAAAAAGTCCATAATAATCACCGAAAGCGGAATTAATCCGTTTAAAAAAATAAAGGAGTCAGGATTATGAGATCACCGATTGACAGAATTGCACTTTTACTTGTTATCATAGGCGCTCTAAACTGGCTACTCATAGGCCTTTTTCAATATGACCTTGTAGCAGGCATATTTGGCGTTGCAACACTCGGTACCCGAATAGTGTACTCCTTAGTTGGATTAGCTGGACTTTATTGTATTAGCCTTTTATTCAGAGATGTACCAGTTGTTGATTGACGCACAGAAGACTTATCCATAAAACTGGCTGTCTCAAAAAGAGGCAGCTTTGTTTTTATTGAGTATTGAGTATTATTACTCCTTCTTCTGCTGAAAACTCTACTATAACTGATAACCCTTCACTGTAATCGAACTTGAGATCTGTAACAAATAGCCCCAAATCCTCGAAAGCTTTGTCAAAATCGTTTTTCAAACGACTTTTGGCAATTTCGCATACTAAGGATTCCATATGTACCTCCGATTATATGTAGCATATATACCGGAAATCAGAATCCCCGGCGAAATAATTATACTTTATTTCCCGGCTTTTATTAAATTTTTCAGGGCTATTGTTTAATCTTTCAGTATTTTTATTTCTATACGCCTGTTTTTCTGTCTGCCCTCGCTGGTACTATTATCAGCTATGGGTCTGTATTCCCCATTTCCTGTGGCAGTAAATAATTCAGGATCCAAATTTTCTTCTTCAACAAAATATCTGACCACATTTGTTGCACGGGCCGTTGAAAGCTCCCAGTTAGAATCATACTTTGCGCTTTTTATTGGTACATTATCTGTATGACCTGAAACAATTATTTCATTTTCAACGGTTCTCAATACTTCAGCAATGGACGTCAGTACCTTTACACCATCATTCCTTATTTCAGCACTTCCTGAATCAAAAAACACCTCTGATTCGAGACTTATTAACAAAAAGTCATGTTCTTCTGTGATATTGATTTTATCTGAAATATCAGTTTCATCCATGGATTCTCTTATAGTTTCCTTAACAGCATCAATTTTCCTGTCTTTTATTTGCTGTTCTGCATCAACAACCATAGCCTCAGCATCCTGGATCAGGTTCTCTTTATCTTCATTCTGAATTCTTCTCATTTCTGCAAAATCTAAAGCTATAATGCTTGTTCCGCTATGTTCGAGAATTGAATCGCCACCGTTTAATTTAATCAATGAATTGGCAAGACTTTCAGCCATCTCATAAAAGGTGGCTTTATCCACTGTTGACATGGCAAACAACATTATAAAGAAGCATAGAAGCAATGTTACCATATCACTGTATGTTGTCATCCATTCGGGTGATCCTCCCGAATCTCTTTCTCTCCTTCTTGCCATTATCTCACCCTAACTATCAACTGTTTTTAAACACTCACGGCTTCTGAACCTTCCTGGTTACCTCTAACAAGTGCTTCATATTCTATTTGCTGAGCAGGAGAAAGGAATGTTTTTAATTTATGTTCCATAAGTCTTGGATTTTCACCCGATTGTATAGATAAGACCCCTTCCATCATCATTTCTCTCATGCGTATTTCTTCAGCACTGTTTATGGCTAATTTTTCTGCAATAGGATTACATACGAAGTTGGCAAGTACACTTCCGTAGAAAGTGGTTATAATAGCAATAGCCATTGCCGGTCCTATATTTGAAGGATCATCGAGACCTCTGAGCAGGTTGATAAGACCTACCAAAGTACCTATCATACCCCAGGCAGGAAACTGACTTGCCATTGTCTTATAAAAGGCCTGTACATTCTGGTGTCTTATTGCCATACTGTCTATATAAAGCTGCATGGTAGTTTTAATTATTTCAGCTTCTATACCGTCGACAACAAGTTCCATGGCTTTCTTCAAAAAGTCTTCTTTAATGTCATCCTGTGCTGATTCCAGTGCCAGTAAGCCTTCACGTCTTGCTTTCTGCGACAGTTCCACCAGAAGCATTATAGTTTCTATAGCCGTGGATTTAGGAGTCTTAAACACCAATGGCAGAGCCTTAATAGCCTTAATTGTATCTATCAGCGGATAACTCAGAATTGTACAGAAGAGGCCTCCGCCCGTGGTAATAATCAGTGATGGTATATGAATATAACTCGATATCGATCCTCCGCTGGCCATACCGAATAATACGACAATTAGACCGCCAATTAAACCTATTATGGTAGCTAAATCCATTATTTCACCTGCTTTTGTATCTCAGTTTTTTGACAAGGCAATAAATAACCTGTGTGATAAAATACTTATAGCATTTCTTATATCGGCAAAAATTCATTCCCAGTTAACCTGTATGAAACATCAAATAAATTTTCGATATAATTCAATTATAAAATTTTATAATAATATTGAATTTTTATACATCTGGATGTATAATTATTCAAACTATATTTTGAAAGCGGTGGTCAGATGAAACATTTATTATGCTTAAGTCAATGGTCAAGCCAGGAAATACTTGAAACTATAAAAATGTCCGAAAAATTGAAGTTTGAAAATAAAAACGGTATCAGGCACAATCATCTTCTAAAAGGAAAAACTCTGGGTTTGATTTTTGCAAAATCCTCCACCAGAACAAGAGTATCCTTTGAGGTGGCTATGTATCAGCTTGGAGGCTACTCACTGTTTTTAAGCTCCAGCGATATTCAGCTTGGTCGTGGTGAAACCCTTTCAGATACTGCAAGAACATTGTCCAGATATATAGACGGAATCATGATAAGAACCTACAAACACAGTGATGTTATAGACCTTGCCAATTGCAGCACTATCCCTGTAATTAACGGCCTCACAGACAGCCAGCATCCTTGCCAGGTTCTTGCCGATCTTATGACTATTAAAGAATATAAAGGAAAACTCAGAGGTGTAAAAGTAGCCTATGTAGGCGATGGCAACAATGTTGCAAACTCTTTGCTGATAGGGTGTGCTAAAACAGGTGTAGATATTTCTGTAGCAACCCCTGAGGGCTATCAGTGCGAAGATGCTACTGTCGAGCATGCCAGAGAAGCAGCCAAGGAATCAGGTTCAAAAATAGTTTTGACTGAAGATCCATATGAAGCAGTAAAAGATGCTGATGTAGTATACACAGATACCTGGATAAGCATGGGGCAGGAAAATGAAAAGGAAATAAGAAAAAAAATATTTATCTCTTACCAGGTTAATGATAAACTAATGGGGATAGCAAAAAAAGATGCAATATTTATGCATTGCCTGCCAGCCTACAGAGGTCTTGAAGTTGACGAAAAAGTTATTGACGGTCCTCAATCAGTAGTCTTTGATCAGGCTGAAAACAGGCTCCACGCCCAAAAAGCTGTTCTTGTAAAATTGTTGGGGTGATATAATGTACTACTCATTTATAATAAGGCAAGCCAATTCAGATGATGCACCTGATATTCATTCAATTCTTCAGACTTCTTTTGAGGAATACCGGCAGATAACGGGTATAGAAAAACTTGACGCCCTTAAAGAAACAGTGGATGACATAAGAAAGCAAATAGAAATGAAAACGGTCTATATTGCGGCAATAGATGATAAAGTTGTCGGAACACTGCGGCTCAGTATAAACAACGACGAAGCGTATCTGAGCCGCTTTGCCGTAGACCCAAAAAACCGCAACAATGGTATAGGGGAAACACTCATGACTGTCGCAGACAAATTCCTCAGGGATAAGGGTGTAAAGAAGATATCCCTGCATACATCATCAAAACACATAGCTTTAATGCGATTTTATTACGGACGCGGATTTTTTGTGGAGAGCATTGAATCAGATCGGGGGTATCCGAGGGCAAAGCTGACCAAGTTTTTGTCATGAAAGCCTGCAACTTTGCCTTCTCCTTCTATCCTTATGACCATGCAATCATGTTATCCAGGTTCAACTGCCACTGATATCTCCGCGTATCCGAGCTGTTTTGGTCTGCCTTTGATTTGAATTCCACTCATACCAGTTTTGCCTCAAGATTGCGTAATGCACGACATCATGATAGATACCTTTGATTTTTACTTCCTGTAAACCTTTCCCTTCATATTTCATACCGCATTTTTGCATTACGCGTCCAGAACCTTCATTGCCTACTAAGTGTGTAGATTCTATACGGTTCAACCTCAATTTTGAGAATGCCAAATCTATTATTGCCTGCAGTGCCTCTGTCATATAGCCTTTATTCCAGTAGTTTCTGTTCAGCATGTAGCCAAAACTCGCCTTATCATGTTCCTCGCAGACTCTTATGTCAATACATCCAATACATTTACCCTCGGATTTCAATTCAATGGCATAAAATCCCGGTCTGCTCATATAAATTTCCTTTACTACTTTTTCTGTCTGCGAGATATCAGTATGCGGATGCCATGTCAGATATTTCGTCACAATACTGTCTCTGGCAATCAAAAAAACATCCTGCGCATCATCCATTGAAAACGGCCGTAGAATTAATCTTTCTGTCTCAAGGGTGGAATTTTCCCGTAATATTTCAGTATAATTCTCCATGTCACTTACATCTTTTCTCAGTTCCCGCTCACTGCGGATTATGTCATATCCCATTTTAAAACCTCC
>JAAYMA010000008.1 GCA_012521615.1 Clostridiaceae bacterium
CCTTTCAACAGTCGTTCCATAAGACCTGGAAATTTTCCACAGACTGTCACCCGGAACGACTGTATGGACTTTCCTGTTGCTTGCAGATGGATTTGTAATCTCAACTGTCTGGGTAGCATCATTCATTCTGACGTTATACCCCAGATTTTCCGCTATGAATCTCACAGGTGCATAGGTTATCTTGTCCATGACTATCGACCTGGGCATGGATTTCTGAACACCATTTACCCGTGCTTTTGACGATCCTCTCATAAACGCAATCTGAATATTGTTCTTGTTTATTCCAACAGTGTTGGAGCTATCATTCCACCATACACTTGCCCCTAATGCAGTTCCAAAATCATACAAAGGGACATATGTGGTATTGTTGTAGATAAAAGGACGTGTCCTGAAGTTCTGCAGGCTTCCGTTAACAGAAATTTTGACATTATAATTGTAAGCACTTTGTGTATAGGCAATTCCCGATGCAGGAGCCTCGGCCGCACTTGCCATAACAGGTGTTGCCATCATTAAGGTGGATATAAGGATGGATCCTGCCATTATCTTGACGGTATTTACCTTTATATTCGGGAATTTTTCTTTTATAAAATCCTTTATATTTTTATTCAGCCGCTTTTTGTTCTCTTTATCTATCTTTCTGAATTCTTCAGCAAATTCAACATCATTCATTTCTGTGTCAAAATAAAGAATGAGATCATAGCCATCTCCT
Organism: Clostridiaceae bacterium; assembly: GCA_012521615.1. Taxonomy (GTDB): domain Bacteria; phylum Bacillota; class Clostridia; order DSM-8532; family DSM-8532; genus DTU059. The sequence goes on from JAAYMA010000008.1 coordinate 710, forward strand.
GTATCAATCAATTCATAATTTCTGAATAAGTCCAAAAAAACTACTCCCTTCCAAAAAACTTTCCGGGAGTAGTATTGCCTTATTTTTATAAAACTATTTATAAGTATTTATATATTGAGTTATTTTTACATATGTCTGTCAACAAATTTATCGATTGGTTTAATAGAAAGTGTTCCCTCTGAAAGTGCCAGAAAGCCCAAAGCAAAGAGCAGTACTTTTCTTACAAAAACAGAACCTATATTCACAAGCTGTTGAATATTAAAAGGCCACATAAGGTTTGCAAAACCGCCAAAACCCCTGATAAGATTATTAATAAAATCAAATATGTCTGTTACAAATCCAAAACATATAGGGATAAGGCTGAAAACAACAAAAATAGCCACGGCTTTTACGGCACATTTTTTAAGCCAGCCGTTCTGCTCAAATAACAATATATAACCTGCAATAATAATTAAAGCAGTGGTGTTTAAAAGTCCCATGAAGTAAACCAAAGCACCCAAAAGTCCAATCGATATTCCCAGTTTTGATTTTTCCATATGTACCCTCCAACAAAATTCTTTTTATTTAGTTTAGCATTAATCTCCAACAAAGACAAATTTCTTACATAGCCTGATTCTGAGGGTTCTCAGCTGTTGTATTTTTATTTTTACGTAACTTTATTTCAGCTGTTATCCAAACTGCAACAGGCAGTATAATTTGAAACGGAATAGAATAATACGGAAATATATCCTGAGCCCATTTAATCATTTCTATAGCACTTTCATAAAGAGGTATTGAATAAATTGAAGCTAAAAATACCGATGGAGCAGCAATCCTGTGATAGTCCCTGATATTAAATAAATATGCGACTCCCTTTGTAAAAGAAAACAGGTAGACAGTAGCTTTTGTGAAAGTGCAGGATATAATCAGGACAGCACTTATCAGTTCTATCTTTTCTAAAAAGTTTCCGACCCTTATTAGTCTTGCGGTAACATATAGCGGATACATAAACATAGATAAATTATCTGCTCCTATCATCATTACTGTGCGGGCGACTACGATTGCCAGATAAAATCCGCCCACCAGCAAAGAATAGTAATAAATCTTATATGGACTGCTTTTCCTTTGAAAAGATCCTGCAAAACACAAAAAAACAACAGTCTCGGCAAAAGGAAGAGCAAATAGCCTGAAGGCATCGGATATTACCGGTTCCAACCCCTCATATAATACGGGTTTGAGCCTGTTAATATCGTATTGACCTATTGATAATATTGTTAATACTAAAGTTCCTGTTATCCATATGGGAAAGATGATTGATATAAGCCTTCCCATGACCTCCAGTCCGCTTCTTACAGCATAAGCAATCACAATTCCTGTCATAAGGGAAATAATGCATACTGGTGTTGAATCAAGGGATATAATTCTGATGAATTCACTGATATTTTTTACAATGGCCGCTCCTATATGGAATAAATACCAGGCAAAAAAAAGGACAATAATTCTTCCGAAAACCTTGCCAAAAAGAATATCCAGTATTTCAAACAAATGTTTCTCAGGAAATAGTTTTGCAATTCTGGCGTATACCGCCACTAAAACACATGCTGCTGCAATGGCAAAAATTACAGCAATCCAGATATCCTGTTTAGATTTGCCACCCATGACAAGGATTGTATTACTTCCAATTATGAAGGTAATCATAAGGACGATAGCTTGTTTTTGGCTAATAATCTCTTTATACAAACAAAAATCAACCCTCCCGCTATGACTGTTCAAACCCGAAAATAAATGATACTATACTTCTGATAGGTTCAGCAGGACTCGGAATTTTAACATTGTACTCCATTAAGACAGCCAATATTAAAAAAATGGTCAGAAAAAAACAGTATACAAAGAAAGCCTTCCATTGCTGATCTCTGTAAATGGGTATAAGATCTATTATGATAAGTGCAGTAATTATAACTAAGCTGCTGGTTAATACCATATATTATTCTCCTACTTCAACAGATTTTATCAGTAATCCTGTATGAACAATCTCAATATCAGGAATTATATTGACTTCTAATTCTCTGAAAAGTTTGTCCCAGTCCTTGCCTTTTTCTTTCCATACTTTTGGAAGGCTTCTTTTTACCTGCAGGCCAAATCCAAATATATCTGAATTGGAGTTTTGAGCCTTTTTAATTACATTCTCAATATGCCCCTTTAGTTGCTCTCCAGCAATTTTAGCCAATTCATCCAGGTCCTTTTGATCATTGAACTTAATTCGGGTTCTTACCTCATCCAAAACCGCACGGATTCTGATTTTTATTTCAATAGTTATTTTATCCTCTTTGTAACTCGGCTTTACTTTTGTTTTACTTTTCAAAATTTCCAAAGTAATCTTTCCATTATCCTCTTTAGACCCGACATTGACTGTAAGGACTCCCCCTTCTACTTCATCAAGTACAAAACACAGATATTTTGTCTCATCTTCATCCAGGTAGCCTATGAGTTTGTCCTTCTTAAATACCGCTGTTCCACATAATCTGATTACTTTCTCACCTGCAATCTCTTCCAGACGAACTACAGGCATAATGCCAGATACTCCTTCACTGGCCAAACATTCCATAAATTCATAAATCTGAACTTGCACTGCCTTTGAAATGCGTTTTTGTTCGTAAAGCATATCCCGGATTTCTTCAGATATTATTTCTGCTGTAAAAGGCTTTGCTTTAAAGATTTCTTTTGCTTCATTCCCTTGGTATATAACAGGATGCATCTCTAATCTTGTTTCATGATCCCTTGTTAAAAAGTCCATAACCGGAGTAACACCCTCCTGAGCCAATTTCTGACTTATTACAACAACAGTAGTGTGTCCCAAGTAAAGTCTCGGAACGTTTACCAAAATAGCATTTCTGACGGCATCAAATATGGTCTCCCCCTTTGACTCAATTATGACCGATTTTGCCTTGCCTTCCATGCCTTCTTCATGCATATCTGCTGTCTCAGCCGAAACAAGGTAGTTATTGTCCTCGGCTTTATCGATAGCCAGACCTCTTACAAGAGTTAAATTGTCAGCCTCCCTGTAGTTCCAGCAGGATGTCAATAAAAGAGGATTTATAATTAAAATATATAAAAGTATTTTAATAATTCTTTTCACTAATTTCCTCTCCTGTTAGCCTGTCTTATTTTGTTGGAGCTTGAAATGAACCTCGGTCTTTTTTTCAAAAACCATATAGGTGTTCTCATGGCTGTATCCAGCAAATCTTCAGGTCTTAGGGAGGTATACGACATCAAATAAGGAACCCCGAATGATCGAATGGTACATAAATGTGTAAGAACTAAAATAATGCCGTACAGAACGCCGTATATCCCCATTAAGCCCGCCAATATTGTAAGAAAAATTCTTATGACAACCACAGGGCTCTTAAGTTTCTGTGTCATTAATCCTGTCAGCCCTGTTAACGCTACTACAATTATAACAGTTGCACTTACAATTCTTGCTTCAACCGCAGCTGTACCCAATACAAGCGCTCCTAAAATGCTCAAAGCTGTAGCCAAACTGACAGGCATTCTAATACCAGTTTCTCTGAGTACTTCAAATGCCAAAATTAATCCTAATGTTTCCACAATTGTGGGAAAAGGTATTCCTTGTCTTGCAGCCAATATGCTCATAAGAAGCGGAGTAGGGATCATTTCCTGATGGTATGTCAGTAAGGCTACATATATTGCGGGTGCAGTAACAGTAAGTATAAAACTGAGGACGCGCAACATTCTGCTGAATGAAGAAAAATAAAAATTAAGTGCATAATCGTCATCGGACTGAAAAAACTGTTCAAGCAAATATGGGAGCACCAATACATGGGGTGTTCCATCAACTATAACTAAAATACGACCTTCCAGTAAATTAGCAGCTGCTACATCTGGCTTTTCAGTACTTCCTATTGTTTCAAACGGAGAATATGGAGCATCCTGTATAAGCTCGGCCAAAGAGCCGGAAAGCAGGATTCCATCAATTTTTACCTTATTAAGTCTTTCTAAAAGTTCGCCAAGTATTTGCTTATTTGCTATGCCATCAATATAGCAAATACCGAGTTTCGTTTTGGTCCGAACACCAATATGCATTATCTTAAACTTTAAGTCAGGGGTTGCAAGTCGTCTTCTGATCATCGACAAATTTTCCATTAATGGTTCTACAAAACCTTCCCTTGGTCCGCGTATTACTTTTTCACCTTCGGGTTCAGTAGTTGACCGGGATTTCCAGCCTTTAGATGCGATAATCAACGCATCATAACAGTTTTCCATCAAAAGCACACTGTCACCCCGAATTATGGCCGATATCAATGCATCTGAATCCTGGGTTTTTTCCACCTTGTGACTGATAATCACTTGATTCATGATGGTATCTATATTTGTTGTTTTATTTTCAGAAAGATTGGTCTGAATCAATGGCTTTATTATTGAATTATATATTTTTTCGGCATCTATCATCCCTTCCAGGTAAAGGAGACAGAATCTGATCTGGCTTTGATAACTGTTAACAAAGTATCTGATCATGAAAGTATCATCATTCTGAAATATATCTTTGAATTGTTTTACATTGTCCTTCAGTGCCTTGAGCATTATAACACTTTTATTTACATTATTTTCTGCGGTAGTTTGAGTTTCTTTCATGTTCATAATTCCTTGCTGCCACACCTTTTAAATCTTTTTAGGTTTTTGCTCAACAAGCTTTATAAATAGTGTTGACCTTATCCGGATTTTTATTACATAATTTTCTGAGCAAACAAAAAAGCTGTCCATTTAAGTTGGACAGCCATAAGGAAAGGCGTTAAGAAATATTTCAGTTTTAACTTTCAATAGCTTCCCCATATTTATTGAACAAAGGCAGATGCTCAAGATAGATTATATCATCACGTTTATGAGCGTCACCTTCAGCGAGAATAGTCATTTTTCCTGCCACAATACCACCTGATTCCTGGACAAGTTTTTCTACTGCCTTTACAGATTCCCCGGTACTTATAACGTCATCCACTATTAGAACACGTTTACCCTTCATATATTCCATATCGCTTCTGTCAATATAAAGAACCTGCTTTTTAGCTGTAGTTATTGATTGAAGTTCTACTGATACTACATCCCGCATATAGAGTTTTGCCATTTTTCTTGCCAGCAGGTATTTATTCATGCCCATTTGTTTGGCCATTTCGTAAACCAGAGGAATACCTTTACTTTCAGCAGTAATCATAACATCAAATTCAGGAGCTTTTTTAATTAATTCCCTTGCACATGCAACTGTAAGTTCCACATCACCAAAGAGTACAAAAGCAGCAATGTACAAATCTTCATTTATCGGACATAATGGAAGCCGCCTTTTAAGACCTGCTACGGTAATTTCATAATAATCACGCATATATATTACCCCCACTCAGGTTGAAATTTGAAATCAGTGTGCTTCCAATATTTTGTTATTCAACAAAAAAGAGCATCACTAAACTATTGTACCAAATCTGCCTTCTGTGTCAATGATGAATTTAGGTAGTATATACAATACGAATCTAAGAATAGTATAAACATAATTAACCTTATTGAAAAAGAGTATTTAAAAAGTTTCCGGAGGATAAACCCCCGGAAACTTTCCCAGGCTTCAATTGCTATATATTTTTACCTGTCTAGAACTTATTATAGATTTTGTACAGTAATACTGCTGCTGAAGCGCGGGTTGTCTGACCGTGAGGATTGATTATGCCGTCATGACCTACAATGAGACCTTCACTGACAAGAGTTGCTAAGGCTTCAAGTGCGTAATCAGCTATTTCGTCTTTGTCAACGAAGTTATCAAGTATATTGATGTATCCAGTAGCATCGAGCTTATTTGTAAGCTTCAATGCACGGTATGTCAGTGCCATCATATCCTGACGAGAAATAGGTGTATTAGGTGCAAACCTGTTGTTTCCTGCACCCGCGGTAATGCCGAGAGCCCTGGCTATTCCTACTGCTTCATAGTAGTAGCTGTCTTTACTTACGTCATCAAAGTTATCCTCAAACTCAGCAGTAAGTCCTAAGGTCTTGACAAGCAACAACAGATAATCTGCTCTGGTGATGTCTGCTTCCGGTGAGTACATGCCCTTACCTGTTCCTGCTATGATACCCTTGGAAGCCAATACCTCAATCGGCTTTCTTGCCCATTCAACAGTAGACAGGTCGTTAAAGGTTTTCTGAACAAATGCAACAGAGTATAAGCTAAAGTGTGTAGTGGTGAATTCAACAGCCTTTGTTTCGGCATTATAGCGTCCGTTATATACAGGAACTACAGTGCCGTTTTCATCAATATACCATACTACAATGTGTTCAGGATTCTTCAGCTCTTCTGCAGTAGGTTCATATGGAATGGATACCTTAACCGGTGCATAAGGATTATTCCAATCCACTTTTTCTCCGTCAACTTTCAGAGTAAGCTCGATTACCGGCCTGTCACCAACTTCATTGGCAACATTTTCAGGTAATCTGGATTTATCTGCTCTGCTGACAGAGATTTCTACCTTTTCTGCACCTTCAGCTACAGTACCTGTAAGCATGATATCTGTCAGAACTATTTGTCCTGTATATGTTGCCAGAACAATATTTCTTTCTCCTGACCCGGAAGCAAGGATATTGGCAGGCAGTTCAACACTGTAACTCTCAGTCTTCGACTCGGGCAGATTAACAGTAACTGTCTTTTTGCCACTTTCATCAGATTCTACCTTATCAAAGGCATTGTCAATTACTGTTTGTGTCAAATTAACTTTAACAAGACCTGTTTCGTTGTCCACATCTGCATTCACCTTAATACCTTCAACATCAGCCTGCGGTTTCGATGGAACTGATGGTGACGGTGAAGGTGATTGTGAAGATTTAGTTTCCCAAATCGCGTACAATATCAGATCGCCTTCAAACTCGGAAATAACGTCTCCAGGTTTATATGAAATACCTGTTCCGTCAGCTTTTGTGTTCCATTCCTTGAACACTTTGCCGCTCGGAGCAGTCAGACCCTCACTCGATGCAACAGTTACAGTTTCTCCTTCCATAACAACTGAGGAAGGTATGGTTCCTGTTCCGCCATTGGGATTATAGATAACTGCATAAGCCGGTTCTTCAAATTTGAAATCGAACCAGTCAATATTATATCCGTCACCCAGATCAAGCAGCTCTATGGTGTATTCCCCTGCAGGCAACAATACCGAACTGTTTACGGTCCTGTAAGTTTCCCAGGAACCTGTGCTGGGCATATCGACTGAAGTTATTATCTGACCGTCTTTCCTGAGAGCAGCCCCAACACCGCCCTGCTGTGTGGAATAACAGTATGTTACTGTATAAACACCGGACTTTTCAACCTTGACTGAATACTTCATCCAGTCACCTGCATTCAGGTAATCAAGCACTTTACCTATAACCTGATTGTTTTCTTTCAGGTCGGAAATAACACCTTTATTGCTGTCATAGAGCTCTTCTGCTTCTATTTTGGTGGTTCCGTCAGTTATGACTATTGGTTCGGTTTTGTCATAGACCATTACATATTTCATAGTAAAATCGGATGAACTTACTGCAGTAAAACGAATCACCTGTTCTCCCGCCTTGAGTTCCACAGCTGTTCTCAGTGTGAACCAGTTTGCCCAGTACTGAGGAACATTGATGGTCCTCAAAACTTTTCCGTCTTCTGCTCTGAGCTCAAACAGTCTGCCCGAATCACTCGGAACACCAAGGCGAATATCTACTGTATAGAGTCCATCAGCAGGCACATTGATCTTGAACTCAACCCAGTCACCGCTGCCTATATTCTCCATACGTTTTCCGCCTGCAGGATCATCA
>JAAYMA010000059.1 GCA_012521615.1 Clostridiaceae bacterium
ATGTCTCATGACCTTTCCCGGACAGAACTATTATGTCATTCTCTGAAGCGTGATCCATGGCATAGCGTATAGCCTCTGTCCTGTCCTCTATAATCACATACTGGCCTTGGGTTTTTACAATGCCCTCTTCTATGTCCTTCAAAATCTGCATCGGATCCTCAGTCCTGGGATTATCAGATGTAATTATTGTCAAATCTGCAATCTTGCCTGATATTTCACCCATAAGCGGCCGTTTTGATCTGTCCCTGTCTCCGCCGCAACCGAACACGCTTATAAGACGCCCTTTGGCAAAGCCTTTTACAGTTGACAGGATATTTTCAAGGCTATCGGGAGTGTGGGCATAATCTATCATTACCGTATAGGGTTTGCCGGGTGTCGATACTACTTCTGCCCTTCCCGGAACATTTACATCCAGCAGTCCTTCTTTTATCTTGTCAAATTCAATGCCTTTAAGACCGCAAATGGTAATAGCCGCCAAAGCATTATAGACGCTGAAATAACCTGGAACAGAAACCTTTACCCTTCCTTCAAACCAGGGTGCTTCAACATCAAATTCAACTGAATCCGAATGGGTTTCTATATTTTTTGCTACTACATCAGCCTTTTTCTCAATACCATAAGTAGTTACTTTACATGGGGCTGATGAAATCACCCTTGATGCACAGCTGCAGTCCAGGTTGACTATGCCCCTTTTACATAGTGTGAACAATTTTTGTTTGGACGTTAGATAATCTTCCATATCAGGATGTTCAAAACCGCCTATATGATCTTTCGAAAAATTTGTGAACACTCCGATATCAAATTCACAGAATGAAACCCTGTGCAGCTTAAGCCCCTGGGAAGATACTTCCATTACAACTGTATCCGCACCCTTTTCCTTCATCTTTTCAAGCATTTCATTAAGATCATATGATTCAGGGGTGGTTCTTCTGGCAGGTATTTTTTCACTTCCTATACAATTGGCTACCGTACCTATAAGTCCGGTTTTATGACCTGCCTTTTCCAGTATGGATTTTACCATATAGGTTGTTGTGGTCTTTCCCTTGGTTCCGGTTATACCTATCAGGCTTAAATCCCTTGAAGGATTGGAGAACCATTCTGCTGATACTGCTGCAAGAGCCTCGCGGGCATTTTTTACTTTTACAAATGTAACGTCACCGATTACCGATATATCCTTTTCGACAATAAGTGCTGTAGCCCCGTTGTCCACTGCCTGCTGGGCGTACTTGTGCCCATCGGTTTGAAATCCTTCTATACACACAAAGAGATATCCTGACAGCGCCTTTCTGGAATCATAGGTAACGCCTCTGATCTCTATGTCAGGATAACCCTTAATCTCAACTGGTTTGATTCTTTTTATCAAATCTCTTAATAACATACTATTCCTCCGGAAATCTTTTATCATGTCATAAATTATATCCCTTCAATTAACTGATAACAATATTTACATTATACACTTGAGGTAAACATATTTTCTAATCCACATCAGTTTCAACAAATACAACTTCTACCAGATCACCTTTATTGAGCAGTGTTCCTTCAGGATATTGCTGTTTTTGCACTACTCCGCTACCCCGGATTCGTATGTTAAGTCCTCTTTGTCTCAATGCGGCAATAGCCTCGTCAACTGTTTTGTTAGATAAATCCGGCATAGTAACAGTAATTTCTTCAAAGTTCTCCTCTGTGTAAAGTATTATTGTGGCACTTTGAGGAACTGCAAAATCCGGCTTGGGTGTCTGATTATATACAATAGCATTCTCATCAGTATTTTTCCCTTCAATCACATATTGAAGTCCAAAAGCATTTAATTTATCCTGTGCTTCTTTAAGTGTAAGACCTATAACATTTGGCACATAAACTTCCTGGGTCATTTCTCTTTGATCTTTTTCAGTATATTCTTTCTCCACTTGCATATATTTCAAAATTTCCTCTATCAATTTTCCAGCTACAGGTGCCGCAAGAACGCCACCAGTTCTTAAATTCATAGCTACCTGCGGATGATCCAGAGTGACAAGTACACATATTTGCGGATCGTCTGCAGGAGCTAATCCCATAAATGAAACCACATATCTTCCCTCTGTTTCTGTGGTCAGTGTTTCGGATGTGCCGGTCTTTCCGGCAATGCGGTAACCGCTTATATAAGCATTTCTTCCGGTTCCTTCAGATACAACACCTTCCAGTATTGAACGGACCGTTCTTGCCGTTTCTTCAGATATGACTTTTCGTACGACCTGCGGAGTGAATTTTTTAATAATATTGCCATCCTGGTCAGTTATCTGCTTTATAATTGTTGGCTTCATCAAATCTCCGCCATTGGCAATGGCAGAATATGCAGTGATAAGCTGAACAGGCGTAATCTGAAAACGCTGACCAAAAGAGGTAACAGCCAGATCTATCTCTTTGGGATCGGAATGCCATAGATTTTTAAGTTCCTCATTTGACGGCTCACCTTGCAGTTCTATACCGGTCCTCTCCTGAAGACCAAACATCCTGACATATTCATAAAATTTTTCTATTCCAAGGTTCAGTGCCGTGTTAACAAAAACAGGGTTGCACGAGTTATATACCGCATGGGTAAAATCCTCTGCTCCATGTCCGCCTCTGCGCCAGCAGTTAATTGTATGACCTGCCAGAGATATGGGCTTACAATACACAGGAGTAACTGGAGTGATAACCCCTTCTTCAAGTGCTGCAGCGGCTGTGATAGCTTTAAACACCGAACCCGGTTCATAGGTATCCATCACGGCTTTATTTCTGAACACCGTCTGCCAGAGCAGCTTACTGTCTTCCGGATCCGAAAATCCTCCCCAATCAGGGTCATTTACAAAATCGGGCATTCCATCAGGGTCATTAGGATCAAAATCCGGTTTTGATGCCATCGCCAGGATTTCACCAGTTTTTGGATTCATAACTATGACCATACCCCCGTTTTTCAAATTGTAATCCAGTATGGCCTGATCCAGAGCTTTCTCGGCAAAATGCTGAATTGTCTCATCAATTGTAAGATACACGTTATATCCGTCAATGGCATCGATATATCTTTCCTGAGAATAACTGATCTGCCTTCCGAGAACATCTACTTCATTCATAATTTTGCCGGGTATTCCTTTAAGAGTGTTGTCCAGTACAAGCTCAATCCCGTTCAAACCCTGATCATCTATTCCTGTAAACCCAAGAACATGTGATGCAAGTTTTCCATTGGGATAAAAGCGTTTTGAATCCTCATCTATGTAAATATTCATGATTTTTTTGTCCATTACATAAGCTCTTACCTGGTTGCCAATTTCCCGGTCAATTTTTCTTTTTATAAATTCATACCGGGAATTTTTATTGAATTTTTCCATTATGGTATCGCTGTCCATATCAAGAAAAGCGGCAAGATCGTTGGCTATGGTACGAAGCTTAGTTTCGTCCCCGTCTACTTCATCACGAAGTGCCTTAGGATTCACTGAAACTGTGTCAACCGACGCACTGATGGCAAGACCTTTTCCATTTCTGTCATATATGGTGCCCCGTTTTGGATTGATCTGCCTTTTTTGTGTCTGATTCAGGTAGGCCATCTGCCGGTATTCTTCACCTTTAACGAACTGGATAAATCCTACTCTATAAAGTAAAAAAACAAGTGAAAGGGAATAGATTATCAATAATAAAAATTCACGTCTTTTAAGTTTTGTTGTATTAGGCTTTTCCAGCGCTTCTTTCTGACCGCTGGAATAATTACGCAATCTATTTTTATGTAGGTTACTGATGTTGTTATTTCCGTTATGCGTACCGCCTCTCATATATCTCTCCTATAAAAAAAGGACAACAGAATGATTATACATCAATATCAATTCCATGGTCCCGTTGTCTTCTAATTTTATATATATTAAGTTGCCCTTATAATCTTGTCTCGAATTATGTAATATTGGATACTTACAGCCAGACTTACTGTAAAATGGCTTTGAACAGTTTTACAATATTGCCTATAAGAGAAGTATTCTCTGTTGCATCATCAATATAGGACTGATCAACAACCACACTATAATCGCTCTTGGGAACACTTACAGTCACAATCTGGTAACTGTCCGGTTTATGCATATTAAGCCGTGTTTCAGCAAACTCTTTTACATAATCCAAATTTATACTTGTTTCAATTTCTACATTAAGGGCACGGTTTTCATCACGAAGTCTGTTATATTCTTCAGTAAGCTGACCCATTCTGTAATTAAGTTCGGAAATGGCTGCATACCGATAGAGAATGAGAAAACTCACCGCTACCATGAAAACTATGCAAAAAATCATTTGTACCTTTGGAATGGAGGATCTGGACGGAAGAGGTTTAGAGTATACTTTTCTGACAACTCTTTTTCCGGCACGCCTTTGAGGTTCCACAGGCATCTTGGGCGCTGCACTGCCATAGACATATCCATTACTTCTCTCCACGTTCTTCCCTCCTTCATCTTTCGTTTAGCACTTAAGAAAATTTTCATAGAAATCAAGGAACTATGGGGGTCATTTAAGACCCCCCTGTTGCATCATTTCTGAAAATCTTATGTATTTTCCCCAATGGTTTATCTTTTGTGTTACTTAATGATTTTTTCTTTAGTTATACTTATTTTTTATCTTCCGCATATTATAAGTTCATCTTTAGTATTTGAATGAATTTATTCTTTTGTGAACGTAAAGCCATAAAATGGCCTTTATCTTTTCAATGTAGTTCTATGATCTCAGCCTTTGTTTTCCTCTGTTTTTTATCTTTTGTAAATTAATAATTTTATCTTTTGTGCTTTTGGGTATTTTTTCTTTCGTATGATATCGCAAAAGTCATGTTTGCAATGTTATAACCTTTCTGCCGTCCTGAGCTTTGAACTTCGGGCTCTCGGATTATTCTTAAGTTCCTCTTCTTTTGGAGTTACAGGTTTTCTTGTAATAACTTTCAGTTTTGGCTCAATTCCGCATACACATTGGGGTAAGTCCTTTGGACAAATACAGCTTTGAGACATTTCCTTAAAGGCTCTTTTAACTATGCGGTCTTCCAATGAGTGGAATGTAATGACCACTATTCGTCCGCCGGGACTTAATACGTCCACTACATCATTCAGTAGATTCTCAAGTACCTCGAGCTCTCTGTTTACCGCTATCCTGATTGCCTGAAAAGTCCGTTTGGCAGGGTGTGGTCCTGTACGTCTTGCTTTAGCAGGTATGGCAGCTTTAATAATCTCCACCAATTCACCTGTAGTTTTTATCTTTTGTATCTCCCGATTCCGTACAATGAATTCCGCTATCCTCGATGCCCATTTTTCTTCACCGTAATCACGTATTATCCGGGCAAGATCCTGCTGACTTAATGTATTTACCAAAACCTCAGCATTCACAGGATTATTGCGGTTCATCCTCATATCCAGCGGTGCATCGTGCTGGTAGGAAAAGCCCCTTTCCCCTTCATCGAGCTGATGGGAAGAAACTCCTAAATCCATCAGAACACCGTCAACGGAATCTATCTTACGTTTTTTGAGTACTTCTCTTATGTTTTCAAAGTTCGTATGTTCAATAGCAAAGCAACCTTGGGTTTTTATTTCTGAAAGCCTTTTAGTTGCAGCTTTAATTGCATTTTCATCCTGATCTATTCCTATAAGCAGACCATTTTCGCCAAGACGTTTAAGAATTTCTGAAGAATGACCTGCTCCACCTAAGGTGCAATCAACATATACTCCGTCAGGGCGTATATTCAGGAATTCCATGCACTCATCCAGCATAATGGGCTTGTGTACAAATTCCATTTAATTGCCTCTTTCTTCAAACTAAAAATCAATATCCAGCGACTCAAGCAGTTCATCGATTTCCTCAGTTTCAACCATCTTGATGTTTTCTGCACTCCAGACTTCTATTTTGTTCACTGTTCCTATAAATACTACATCTTTCTGAAGTTCAGCCTTTTCTCTTAATTCCTGAGGAATAAGTATGCGTCCCTGACTATCCATTGTACAGTTGGTAGCGTTTGCACAAAAGTGGCGGATGATAGCCCTGCTGTTTTTCTTTGATGTGGGAAGCTGCTGGAGTTTCTTTACAAAATTCTCCCATTCATCCATGGGATATATGTAGAGGCTTTTTTCTTCAGATCCGCGGGTGAGGACAAAACGCTCGCCCAAATCTGTACGGAATGCTGCCGGTACAAACACACGCCCTTTTGAGTCAAGAGCATTTGTGTATTTACCTATCAACATTCCGTTCACCTCCACCACTTCACTCCACTTTGCTCCACTTGACTATCATTTTACTCTTACTATCGTCCCCAGTCAACCCCTACTTTAGTCCCAAAAACATAAAAAAAGAAGGCTTCAGTCATGGATGCCTTCTTGCTTTTCTTACTTATTTTTTTGCATATACCATATATTGTATTACATTTAAAAATATATACAAAATATATCTATTTTTTAATTTTGCCAGTTGTATTCATGTGATAAAACTTTATATTTTTGTAACAAAAATTTAATAATTGACAGTTTTTCATTTGTTAATGTCCAACAATTCGCAATGGTGATAAGTTACTGGACCTCGAACATAGGTCTTTGTCGTCTCATGGAAATCCCCAGAATTATTCCCACGGCAATATAACTTACAAGCACCGAACTTCCGCCATAACTAATAAAAGGAAGGGGAATTCCGGTCACCGGCAGCATCCCGATATTCATGCCTACATTTTCAACGAAATGAAAGAGGAACATTGCCATCAGCCCGATTACTATGTAAGAACCAAACTTATCCCTTGCATAGCGTGAGATATACAGGCACCTTAACAGGAATAAAGTAAACAGAAGAACTACGGTAACAGTGCCGATAAACCCCCACTCTTCTCCGATTACTGCAAAAATTGAATCGGTCGCAGCTTCCGGAACATGGCGGGCAGCCTTTTCGGTGCCCGGTTCTACTCCAAAAATCCTTCCTGAACCTATATATCTGATTGACATAAGCACCTGATAGGCTCCGTCCCTTGCATAGGCCTCAGGATTCAAAAATGAGAGTATCCTGGTGATCTGGAAAGATTCAAATATTTTGTCCATAAAGCCAAACAAAAGTACGGGCAGCGAAACAAGTCCGGCCACTAAAATTATCAAAATGGTCCGGTATCTTATCCCCCACACAAAGACCATGCAGGCAAATATGAAAATATATACAACTGCCGTTCCGAAATCAGGCTGCATCAGCACCAGACCTACAAGGGAAGCTGTAGTACCTGCAAGCCAGAGATAATTGATCGGACCATTTCCTTGTTTTATTCGTTCAAGGAATACAGCCGCAACTATAGACAATGTCACCTTTCCCAATTCGGACGGCTGAAAGGAGAAGAATCCTAAATCTATCCATCCTTTGGTCCCCACTTCTTCCCGTCCGATCCCCGCTACGAGTGTATATACAAGTAGAAAAACGGTTCCTATGTAAGCAGGTATACTCAGCACCCTTAAGTCTTTATAATCTATAAATAACATAATCAGCATACAAGCTAAGCCTATAACAGAAGCTATAAGCTGCTTTTTGAAGAGAACAGGTTGGTTTAGGTGGTTGGATACGCTTCTGACAACTATCAGCCCAAGTATATTAAGTGCCAGAACCAGAACCAGCAAAAACCAGTCAAAATTTTTAATTAACGAAGGACCTCTATTTTTTTCAAGTGTAACCATACGTCCTTCCCTCTGTTGACTTTTATTAATTCTCATGCTTTTGATCAGTTTCTGTATCATTGTCACCCTGCTGTCCATTCTTTAAGTTATCATCTTCAGTCATTAAATCTCTATCAGCTTTAACTTCCTGCTGATCCGGATTTGAATCTTCCTGAGATTGATCTTCTTCCTGGGTTAAATTTTCCTGCTCCTGAGTATTCTCCTGCTCTTCACTTCTTATTTCTTCAAGAATACTTGCATATGCGCTTGGAGCAATTTCCTCATCCGTATCTGCCAGTTTGACCGGCCTTTTTACAACCCACACAAGCCAAACTGCTGCAGCAATGAAAATCAGTGCAGCAACCACCTGATTATAACGGATGGAACCCGTACCAAATTGATCTACTCTTATAAATTCCATCATAAAGCGTACAAAACTGTACATCATCAGATACGATGCCAAAACACTGCCTTTAACCTTATGTTTTTTCCGCAATCTTAACAGAACAACGAAAACTATTATATTTAATATGGATTCGTATAAGAATGTGGGATGTACGAGTTTTGTACCATCCACGCCCGGATCAGGAAAAGCCTGTATCCTGTTTCCGGTCATGCCCCAGGGTAAATCCGTATTAGTACCATATAACTCCTGGTTGGTAAAATTGCCCCACCTGCCGATAGCCTGCGCAAGAGGAAGATACACACATCCGAAATCCAAAAAATACAGAAAATCCAACTTTTTCATGCGGCAGAAGATATAGGCTGAGAGGAAGGCACCTATAAGAACACCGAAAATAGATATTCCGCCTTCCCAGATTTTGAAGATATTCAGTAGATCATACTTGTAATCTTTCCAGGTAAAGGCTACAAAAAATAAGCGTCCAAAAATAATTGCAGCTGGTAAAGCAACAAGGAACAAATCTATTACATCGTCTTCTTTAATATCAAATTTTTTGCTTTGCTTTAAGGCCAGCGTCAATGCAACTAAAATTGCCGCTGAAATAATAATGCCATACCAGCGTACTTCAATGTTTGTACCAGGTATAGAAAATGCAACCGGGCTTAAATTAAGTTTAATTCCCAGCTTGGGAAATTCTATGAAATCGACCCCCATGACCTTGCCTCCTTTTTTCTATTGTGGATTAATAACCGATAAAGCTGTCTGGTTTGATAATACCTCACTTATGACTTTATTTGTATACGATATATCGAGCTTTTCATAAACATGTCCCAGATCGAAATAACTGGCATCATTGAAATAAGCATCTGTCAACTCACGTGCAATATTATCAACAGAATTAAAGTTTCTTACATACATACCCTGGTATGCTTTCAATATTCTTGAAAAGGCTTCTTCACTGATACCTTTAACTGCCGCTTCATTTAATGCCCCTGAAATAACCTGTGCAGTCTTTTTCGGATCAGGTGACTGACCACCACAGGCAACAAACCCATAAGCCTTATCCAGAGAAACCTCGAATCTGAAAGTATCGTTTATAAGCCCATCATTATAAAGTTTGTTGTATAGTTCAGAGCTCCTGCCCAAAATATCATTCAATACAATACTTAATGCAGTCCTGCGCTTTAACAGTTCGAACCCGGAAACTCTTACATTGTCTTTTACACCCAGATAGAACAATGGCATGGATACTACAAGTTTCTGTTCGTTATACTCCTTATTCAGATGTGCGGGCTCTTCGGGGTATTTTTTCTCAACCTTTCCTCTGTCTTTAAATTTTATCATATTTTCAACAATTGAAAATACATCTTCCGGTATTAAATCACCAACTACGACAACCACCATGTTGGAAGGTGTATAAAAAGTATGATAGCAGTCATATAAAAGCTCTTTGGTAATTTTTGAGATACTTTCTATTGTTCCTGCAATATCGAGTTTCACAGGATGGTTTACATAAAGACAATCCAGGAGATTAAAAAATACCCTCCAATTAGGATTATCTTCATACATGCGAATCTCCTGGCCAATAATTCCCTTTTCTTTTTCTACATTCTCATCTGTAAGCCAGGGATTCTGCACATAGTCAAGAAGCATACTGAAATTTTCTTCAAATAAATCTGTACAGGAAAAATAATATACAGTCTGGTTAAAGGAAGTATATGCATTTGGGGATGCGCCAAGCTTCGAAAATTTATCGAGCATGTTCCCGTCTTCCTGTTCAAAGAGCTTGTGTTCCAGAAAATGTGCAATACCATCGGGAACAACAATTTCCTTGTCACTTCCCTGAACTTTGAAAGTATTATCAATTGAGCCGTAATTGGTTCCGAACATAGCTGTCTTTTTATTGTAACCGGGCTTTTTTACGAAAAAAACTTTGAGTCCTGACCCGTGTTCATATTCATACAGAGTTTCTCCAATTTTTTCGAAGTTTAAAGTGCGGTAATTCATGCTATTCCCTCCTTAAAGTTTTTAGGCTTCAAAAAGTACACTGCATCGAGCTGTATATTCTGGGCTACCCGAACAACATCGTCAATTGTAACTTGTCTGAACTTCTCAGCAGTGCTTTCAAAGTCATCGGCACAATTTGTCAAATGCTGGCTCAGGAAGAAATCCACTATTGCACCCTGACTGTCCTGCATTGCTTTCATACCGGTTTCAAGTGATTTTTTAGTTGCATCTATCTCATCCTTTGTTATATTGCCCTTTCTCATATCTTCAACCTGCTTGAGAATGATTTCCTCTGCTTTTTGCCTGTTCTCAGCTTCAATACCGCTCATGACTATCATTAGCCCCTTATACTTTTCCAGCACCGATTGGGCATAATAGGCAAGACTTGCCTTTTCCCTGACATTCTGAAACAGTTTTGAATGGGTATCCCCACCTAAAATACCGTTATAGACAACTAAGGGATAGTAGTCCGGTGAGCATGGATCAATCTGTGTTCTAAATCCAAGGCAGAGCTTGCCCTGATTAACCTCCATGCCTTCCTCAACTCTTTTGACTTCACTGATTTCCTTTTTAACATCAGGAGTTTTTATACTTTTTATATCCCCTCTTCCTGCTTTCAGGAAATTGTCAATAAAATTTTGGATACTTGTATCGTCAACTTCTCCAGAGATATACACGTAAGCAGGATAACTCTGTATCATTTCTTTATACTGTGCAAAAGTATTCTGCGGGGTCAACAGAAGTGCATCTTCCTCGGTACCCTCTTCAGGGATTGCAAAAGGCTCTCCGTGGCACATTTCTTCAATGCACCTGTACAGAGAAAAGTGTATTTTATTATTAATTCTACTTCTTATATAATTGATAAGGTTATCTCTTTCCTTTGTAAAAACACTTTTTTTAAAACCGTTGTCTTCTGTCAGCGGACTTTCCAATATACACATCAGAAGATTGCAGCATTCATCAAATAACCTGGTGTTGTTAAATGTGTATCTGTCTGAAATATGCGACATGCGAAAACCTATTAAATGGGCTTCGCCTTTTTTCAATGTGCCGCCTCCTACATCTGCGCCGTACAGTTCCTCCAATTTTCTTTCAAGTTCAGTTATACTGGGATATTTTCCACATCCTCTTTTCAATATAGAAGGCAATATTGCATTTCCACTTGCTCTTTCTTTTTCCAGATCATCTACAAAGAAAATGTCGACACGTGTGGTATTGAATTTATCAGATTTAAGACGATAAAATTGAATACCCTGTTTCTCAGTAAGTTTCTCTACCATAGTCTTTCCGGCAAGGCTTCCCATAATAATCCCTCCTGTTTTATCATATACAAGGTATTTTTTCTTTTAAATGCTATCTTATACCTTTGCAAAAGGTTGTCAATTTAAGAGATTGAGAATATAAATCAATAACTAAATTTTACCGATATTATTGTAGGGTGTAAATGTTTTTTCGGAGGAGCGGGTTATTTTGTTCTTTTTCAATCTGGAAAATCAGATTTTTTTTATATTTTCTTTTATTTTTTCGGCATATTTTTTCCTTAATTCTGTTATTGTGAAATTTCAGTCTGTAAAAGTAAGGGCCATGGGACTTAACTTTATTGTACCCCTGACACTTAATATTTCTGCTTTTTTATTGGCTCCTTATCATAAATCGGAAACAGAAAAACTTCTGCTTTTGGGGCACCTGATATTGATTGTCCTGAATACTGTAGTTCTGCTGCTTAGGGAAACAGAAACTTTGAAATTATATTATCCCGTTCCGTTTTTTTTGATTGGATTTATCTTTCTATATGCAGGAACTTTCGACTATAACTCCTGTTTTATGACTTTTCTGATTATGAATGCCATATTGCTTCTGACAGACGTGTTCATGGTTTTCTACTCTTTCTTTTCCAGAAACAAAAATGCATTTACTGTTTATTTTGGCTTGTTTATTATGTCCACATCAACCGGAGTCTGGCTATTTGCAGGTCTGATAACCTATCCTGCTGTCATTCTTATGATCTGTGGTTTTATTCTTTGCGGAATATATCTCTGCCGGAATTCTCTTAACCACCTATATAACGAATATACAAAAACAAAGAAAAACTCAGGCAAATAAACCCTTCCGGACAAAAATAGAATTGCCCGCATCAAAACTTCATAGTTTACAGGTTGATGAAAGGGCAGCTGTTTGCAAGCCCGGAGAGACCTCGCAACGGGCACATAGCGGAGTTTACGAATATGTCTCCGGCGTGCGAGGTCTGATATCTCTAACTAAACCTGCCAGCTGCTTAAGTATCTTTTCTGTTCCTGAGACAAACTGTCTATTTTTATACCCATACTCTCAAGCTTTCTGAATGCTATTTTCCTGTCAATATCCTCAGGGATATCAAATACCCGTGGACTTAATTTTTCTCTGTTTTCCTTTATATACAGGGCGCTCAAGGCTTGTACAGCAAAACTCATATCCATAATCTCCGCCGGGTGTCCGTCCCCACATGCCAGATTTACCAGACGGCCCTCACCCAGCAAATATAATGTTCGTCCATCTTTCATCGTATATCCCATGATATTTTTTCTGTATTCCTTTTTTTCGACAGATAGATTTTCAAGGTCAGGAATGCTTATTTCCACATTAAAATGCCCGGCATTGCATAATATAGCCCCGTCCTTCATTTTTTCAAAATGTTCTTTTCTGATAACTTTGTTACATCCTGTTACCGTGACAAAGACATCTCCAATTGAAGCGGCCTCATTCATTGTCATTACAGTGTAACCGTCCATTACCGCTTCAATGGCCTTCACCGGATCTACCTCAGTAACAATAACCTTGGCTCCAAGTCCCTGTGCCCGTTTTGCAACTCCTTTTCCACACCAGCCATAGCCTGCCACCACAACTGTTTTACCCGCAGCAATAAGATTTGTAGTCCTGTTTATCCCATCCCATACCGACTGACCAGTTCCATACTGGTTATCAAACATGTGTTTGCACATGGCATCGTTTACCGCCATCATGGGTATTTTCAGGGCACTATCCTTTTCCATGGCTCTTAGCCTGATTATCCCCGTAGTGGTTTCCTCACATCCGCCCCAGACATCCGGTATAAGATGCTGCATTTTTGCGTGAAGGCAAGTAACAAGATCTCCTCCGTCATCAATAATAATGTTTGGACCGTGTTCCAAAGTCATCTCTATGTGTTTTTCATATTCTTCGGGAGTGGCATCATACCAGGCAAATACTTTAATACCATCAGCGACTAAACCAGCTGCCACATCATCCTGTGTTGAAAGAGGATTACTTCCCGTAACCGACATAATCGCCCCGCCTGCAGCAAACACTTTTGAAAGATATGCTGTTTTAGCTTCAAGATGAACTGAAAGAGAAATCTTAACCCCTTCAAAAGGCTTAGTTCTGCTGAATTCTTCCTCAAGTTCAGACAATATAGGCATAAATCGTTTGACCCACTCTATTTTCTTTTTGCCTGATTCAGCCAGTGATATATCTCGGATTGAATATTCCATTAAAATCCTCCTTAAAGGTTTGTCTAAAAATCTTATTTAGGTACTTTGTTGCTTTCAGCTGTCCGGTACGAAAAATTTGCAAGCATCATCTATTTCCAGTTTGCCACAATTTCGCTTACCAGGGCTGAAAACTTCTCTTCAGCCATTTTGCCTGTCTCCATCACTTCTTCATGACTTAGAGGCTGATCGAGTATCCCCGCAGCCATATTGGTAATGCATGAGATTCCCAGTACTTTCATTCCCATATGATTGGCAGTGATAACTTCAGGAACTGTGGACATACCCACAGCATCGGCGCCTAAAATCCTGAGAGCCTTTATTTCAGCAGGAGTTTCAAAGGAAGGACCTTTACAATATGAATAGACACCCTGTTTTAAGTCAATATTAAGCCTGCTTGCGCAATCCAAAGCAAGTTTTTGCAGATCCCTGTCATAGGCCGCTGACATATCAGGGAACCGTGGACCCAAATCGTCAAGGTTTTCACCTCTTAAAGGGTTTTCGCAAAAAAGACCGATATGATCTGTTATCAGCATAAGGTCTCCGGGACTGAAACTTGTATTAATACCACCTGCTGCATTGGTAACTATAATATTTTCAATACCCATACATTTAAAAACACGGATGGGATATACCACTTCATCCATTCTGTACCCTTCGTAAAAATGGAACCTGCCCTTCATTGCAAGAATATTTCTGCCGCTCAGGGTACCGTAAATAAGTTTTCCTTCGTGGCCTGCAACAGTGGTCCGTGGAAAATCAGGAATATCCTCATAGGGTATCTCCATTTTATTTTCTATAAGGTTTGCCAGATTTCCAAGACCGGAACCCAATATTATAGCTATTTCGGGTATGGCATCCAGTTTTTCTTTCAAGTATTTCACTGTCATATCAAAACTTTTCATCAGGTCTTTCATTTTCTGTTCCTCCTGATTTTTTATATATCAAGTATAATGTCATCCAGTTTTCTTTTGGGGACATAATGGACTTGATTTTCATCTCTCCAGTACTTAATATCCCCTGTTTCGTCCACTTCTTCCAGAAAAACTTTTTCTTTTGGTTTTCCAAGAGCAATTACTACAAGAACCTCAAATGTATCTGGAATATTAAGGTCTTCCATAAGCGCTTTTTTATTTACAGAACCAAACATGCATCCGCCCAACCCTTTTTCTGTGGCACCAAGTAAAATGCTCTGACATGCAATCCCATGATCCCATAAAAAGTTAGTTGAAATCCTTTTATCACCTAAAACAATTATATATGCAGAGGGCCTCTCGCCATCCTGAGGGCCGTCCCAATCCTTAAGATATCCTGCCCATTTCAAGTGCTTAAAAATCTTCCCATTTTTCTCCGGCTCATTTGACAAAATGTACTTTAACGGCTGGCGGTTGGCACCGGAAGCAGAAAGCCTTGCAAGATCCACAAGCTCTTTAAGAGTGTCATACTCTATCTTCTCATCCTGATAAAATCTGCGGTAGGATCGGTTTTTAAGAATAAGCTCCTTTAACGCCACTGTTATCACCCTCCTGTAATAAGACATTCTTCTTGTATAACCCGTTCAGTCTTTCAGACTTTTATTTGATTCTTTCCCTTATAAGAAACACTAAGCCTTTTTCTTTTATAAAAAACAAAATGCCTTAAAAAAACGAAAGTTGGCTGCTTTCCTCAAGACCGTCAAGACATCCATGTGTTTCCAATATTTCGATAACTGCCTTGGAAACTCCTGATCTGGCTTTCAAATCTTCTATTGAAATAAATTCGCCACCATTCTCCCTTGCTTCCACAATATTTCTGGCAGCTGCAATTCCCAACCCCGGCAGTGCTGTAAAGGGCGGAAGTATTCCATCCTTTGTAATTAAAAACTTAGTTGCGTCCGACTTATATAAATCCACTGAAAGACACTTAATATCACGGGCATACATTTCACGGGCCACTTCCAGAATGGTAAGCAGATCCTTTTCCTTGTTTGTTGCCATGTTGCCTTTTCCTTCTATTTCTTTTATTGCATGATCCACTGCCTGGCTTCCCCTTGAAATAATATTTGCATCAAAGGTGTCAGCCCGTACAGTATAATAGGTTGCATAGAAAGCTTCCGGATAGTAAACCTTAAACCATGCAATTCTGAAAGCCATCATTACATATGCTGCTGCGTGGGCTTTAGGGAACATATATTTTATTTTTTTACATGATTCTATATACCAGTCAGGGATATTTTTCTCCCTCATCAATGCCTCCTGTTCCTCTGTAAGCCCCTTTCCTTTACGTACGCTCTCCATAATCTTAAAAGATTCTAGAGGCGGAAGCCCGTGTTGAATAAGATAAATCATAATGTCATCACGGGTAGAAATAACATTGGCAAGCGTTGTAACCCCGTTCCTGACCAAATCCTGGGCATTATTCAGCCAGACGTCAGTACCATGGGACAAACCCGAGATACGTATAAGTTCTGCAAAGGTCTTTGGCTTAGTGTCAACAAGCATCTGGCGTACAAATTTTGTTCCGAATTCAGGAACACCGAAAGTTCCTACAGGACTTCCAATTTGTTCGGGAGTGACACCCAGGGGTTCGGTACCGGAGAAAATCCCCATGGTCTTTTTCTCGCCAATTGGTATGGATTTTGCATCCACCCCGGTCAAATCTTCCAGCATCTTTATTACGGTCGGATCATCATGCCCGAGAATATCGAGTTTGAGTATACGACCGCTGATGGAGTGATAATCAAAGTGGGTGGTGATAATATCCGAGCTGGTATCATCTGCCGGCCTTTGTATAGGTGTAAAATCGTATATGTCCTTATCGTGAGGGCAAACCATAACTCCACCCGGATGCTGACCAGTCGTTCTTTTTACCCCTGTACAGCCACTGGCCAGGCGCTCTATCTCAGCCCGGGTACCAACTATCTCTTTTTCATCCATATATTTTTTTACAAACCCGTATGCAGTCTTGTCAGCAATTGTTGCAATGGTTCCTGCCCTGAAAACATAGCCCTCTCCGAAAAGTTCCTCGGTATATTTGTGGGCAACCGGCTGGTATTCACCTGAGAAGTTCAGGTCTATATCAGGTTCTTTATCCCCGTCAAACCCTAAAAAGGTCTCAAAGGGAATATCATAACCATCTTTTATCAATGGCTCATTACAGACAGGACAATTTTTGTCAGGAAGGTCAAAACCGCATCCTACAGTTTTGTCATTGTCAAAAAATTCAGAATACTTACACTTCCCGCATCTATAATGTGCAGGCAGCGAATTAACCTCTGTTATGCCTATCAGGTATGCTATAAAGCTTGACCCTACTGAACCCCTTGAACCAACAAGATATCCGTCACTCAAGGATTTATGAACCAGTTTCTGTGCTATTATGTACATGACTGAGAAACCATTTTTTATAATAGAATTCAGTTCCTTGTCAACCCGCTTGCGGACTATTTCGGGCGGTGTATCCCCATAAAGCTCCCTGACCTTTTCCTCGGTCATTCTTTTGATATCCTCTTCCGCTCCTTCAATATAAGGAGGGAAAGTACCGCTGGGTATGGGGTCAACCCATTCAATCATGTCGGCAATCTTATTGGTATTGGAAACTACAACCTCATATGCCTCAGTCTCTCCAAGGTATGAGAATTCTTCAAGCATTTCCCCGGTGGTCCTGAAATAGATAGGTGGTTGCAGAGCCGCATCCCTGTAGCCTTGTCCGGTCTGAAGAATTTCTCTGTATATATAGTCTTCAGGATCCAGAAAATGTACGTCACAAGTGGCAACAACCAGTTTATTCAATTCTTTGCCCAGTTCTACAATCTGTCTGTTGTATTCCCGTAAAGTCTCTTCATCGGGTACAATACCTTCCCGGATAAGAAAAGCATTATTGCCTGTTGGCTGAATTTCAAGATAATCGTAATACGAGGCTATTTTAACAATTTCCTCCCGGGAAGCTCCTCTCACAAGGGCGCGGTATAATTCCCCCGCTTCACAGGCACTTCCTATTAAAAGCCCTTCCCTGTATTTTTCAAAAACCGATTTTGGTACTCTCGGCCTTTTGTAAAAGTAGTTTAAGTGGCTTTCTGAAACAATTTTATAAAGGTTTTTCAGGCCTGTCTGATTTTTAACTAAAATCACTGCATGATATGTATCACAATTCTTATAGTCTATATTCCCTGCAGAATCATATTTTTCATTAGCTATAAAATAACTTTCCATGCCATATATGACTTTGATTTCTTTATTTTGCTTCTTTAAACTTTTAACTGCATCCTGTGCCTCAGGGAAAGCCTGGACAACCCCGTGGTCAGTTATGGCTACTGCTTTATGCCCCCACTCAGCGGCACGATGAATAATCTCCTTTACAGGGCACACAGCATCCAGCTGACTCATACGGGTGTGCATATGAAGTTCAACTCTTTTTTCCGGATAATTATCTGTTCTGGTATCTGTCACTTTATTAACCGGTAAAATGTCACGGGCAAGAATGACCAGCTCTTTAGCAAACATATCGTATTGAACTTCCCCACTCAGCCTCAAATATTGACCCTTTTTAATATTTTCCCTGATTAAATCCAGCTCTTCATCTTTTGGAAAAAGTTTGCAGGTGAATGAATATGTAAAATCAGTTATATCAAAAATAAAAAGGGTTCTTCCTGATTTCAGCAGTTTTTGGTCTGTTTTCAGTACCTGCCCTTCAATTGTGACCATGCCAGAATTAGAATCTATTTGATTCATCTTAATTACCGGTCCACGAATCTTTCTGCCAAAAATAAGTTCCTGATTCTTCTGCCGGTTATTATCTACTTTTTCGCGGCTGCCCCGTGTCTTTTGCTCTTCCAGGTAATTTGCAGCCATCATCTCTGCTACAATTTTCTTTTCCTTCTCTTGTTTCAAAGCAATGTAGTCTATATCATCTTCAACCGATTTATCATCTATAAAGTTTATCTCTACGTTTTTGTCAAAGAGCTCGTCCATGGCCTTCTCAATGCATTTATCCATGCCAGCCGAATATAAAATGGCCGATGACTGATTGGAAAGATAAATATTGAGATTTCTGCCCTCTATTTTGAAAACAGCACCTTTTAAAAATTGTAAAAGATATTCCTTATCCTCTTTAATCCGGCTCAAAATAAAAGCCTTTTGCCAATCCTCCAGGTCTGAACCTATTTTAGTCAGAAATTTCGGATATATTTTAACGTTAACTTTGAAATGTCTTGACAGTAATTTTTCCAAATTCTTGACCTGCTGTCTTTCGATTTTCTGATGGCATCTCAGATAAAGATCTATAGATCTTTGAGATTTGAAATAGCAAAGTCCGGTAATGTAGGCAGAAGAAAACGAACCTATAAATTCGTTACTGTCTGCTATATCCTTAAACGCCTCACAAAGCGAAGGTTTGTTGAGAACGCCTTTATCCATGAAGTACTTCCTTTCTTCCATTAATAACTGGTATACAATGAAATCGAAGCAATGTGAAAAATAATTTGGCTTACCCGACACTATTCTATCATAGTAGTTTTTAAGGGTAAACCGATGTAGACCAAAGAAGTAAAATGAAGAACAGAACTGTTTCAGGGTGAATGCAGAACCTCCCCTGAAACAGCCAGAGCCTTGTATCCTTCTATCCCTGTGAAGTTAAAAATAATACCATGAGTTCAGATCTGAACATCATGGTATTAGTATGGAACAAATTAACCCCATTTACCTTACAATTCCTGTTCTATTAAGCGGAAAGATTCTTATCCAGCTCTTTCCTACAATCCGGTCTGTATTTACCAGACCGAAAACTCTTGAATCCCGGCTTTTACCCGGAAGTCTGTTATCACCAAGAACGTAAACACAGCCCTCGGGAACAATGATGTCATCATAAACAGAGTTTTCTATAATTGTCCTGTCTCCGTTTATGTAGTTTTCCTGCAGAAGGTTTCCATCAACCCAGACCTTTCCTTCCTCGATTTTTATATGCTGTCCCTGGGTAGCTATAACCCGTTTTATAACATAGCGCCTCTTATTTTCCAAAAGTTCAGGAATTTTAAGCACCACAATATCGCCTTGTTTTATTTTGCCAAACCGCTGAGTTAATTTTTCTACAATCAAAACATCATTATCACTCAACGTGGGTTGCATGGAACTGCCTTCTACTATTACTATGCGACCTAAAAATTCAACAATGAAGAATGCTGCTAATACTGCAATAATAATCTGAAAAATCAGTACTTTAATTTCTTTTACATGATTAATTTTCACTGGGTTCCACCGTCTTGATACAAAGCTCCTCAAGCTGTTTTTCATCCACATAATCAGGGGCATTTGTCATGAGGTCTGAAGCATTCTGAACCTTTGGAAAAGCTATTACATCCCTGATATTACTGGTCTTTGCAAGCAGCATAACAAGTCTGTCCAGTCCAAAAGCCAGACCTCCATGCGGCGGAACACCGTATTTAAATGCTTCCAGTAAAAATCCAAATCTTTCTTTGGCTTCTTCATCAGAAAAGCCTATTATATTAAACATTTTATTCTGAAGCTCAATGTCATGGATTCTTATGCTTCCGCCACCCAGTTCATATCCGTTTAATATTATGTCATATGCTTTAGCCCGGACTTTTGACGGATCTGTATCAAGGTATTCTATATCCTCATCCATAGGCGATGTGAAAGGATGATGCTTGGCAACCCAGCGGTTTTCTTCTTCATCCCTTTCAAGAAGCGGAAACTCAGTTACCCATAAAACATCGTATTTATCATGGTCTATAAGATTAAGTTTCTCTCCCAGCACAAGTCTTAAATGACCGAGGGAATTGAAGACTATTTCCTCTTTATCAGCTACAAACAGAAGAAGATCACCCACTTGAGCTTCGAGCCGCTCCTTAAGATTTTGAAGCTCGGTCTCAGTGAGGAACTTTGCTATGGGGGATCTGACACCGTTATCCTCAATTACTATCCAGGCAAGACCTTTAGCTCCATATGTCTTTACTGTTTCACCAAGAGCATCAATTTCCTTTCTGGAAAATGTACCAGCACCCTTGGCGTTAATTGCCCGGACACATCCACCATTGGCTATTGTGTCAGAAAATACTTTAAATCCTGAATCTTTAACTATGTCAGATACATTTTTAAGTTCTAATCCAAATCGTGTATCAGGCTTATCTGAACCGAAACGTTCCATAGCCTCCTTATAGGTAAGGCGCTTGAAAGGAACAGGAAGTTCAATGTCCAAAATTTCTCTGAACACTCTTTGGATAAAGCCCTCGTTTACCCTGATAACATCCTCTACATCCACAAAACTCATTTCCAGATCAATCTGGGTGAATTCGGGCTGGCGGTCTGCCCTTAAATCTTCGTCCCTGAAACATTTTGTAATCTGCATATACCTGTCGAACCCTGAAATCATCAATAATTGTTTAAAAAGCTGAGGTGACTGGGGCAGAGCATAAAACTTCCCAGGCTGGACACGGCTGGGAACAAGATAGTCCCTTGCTCCTTCAGGTGTACTTTTGGTTAAAACAGGAGTTTCTATTTCCAAAAAGCCATTTGCATCAAAATAGTCCCTGGCAATCTTGGCAACACGATGCCGAAGTATAAGATTGCCCTGCAGATCTGGTCTTCTTAAATCGAGGTATCTGTATTTGAGCCTTAAAGCTTCATTGGCATCAGAGTTTTCTTCAATGTGGAAAGGCGGTGTTTCACTTTTACTTAGAATTCTGAGCTCTTTTGCCAATACCTCCAGTTCACCTGTAGGCATGTTCCTATTGATTGCCTCAGGGCTTCTTAAGGCAAGAGTTCCCCTTACCGCAATCACATACTCACTTCTGAGCTGAAAAGCTTTTTTGTGAAGTTCAGGATCTGCTTCACTGTTAAAAACCACCTGCATAATTCCGCTTCTGTCTCTTAAAGTTACGAAAATCAGGGCACCTAAATCCCTTCTTCTCTGAACCCAACCCATAAGTACAACTTCTTTTCCTACGTCGTTCACCGACAATTCAGTACAAAGACGAGTCCTTTTTAACCCTTTTATATTCTCCATATGTTCCCTCCACTATAAAGAACCTTCACATTTAATCTTTACAAGCCTGTCAACGAGCGTGTCAAGACTGATAACTTTTGTATCCCCTGTTTCCATGTCTCTAAGCTCGGCTTTATTACTCTCAATTTCATTATCACCAAGGACAAGCACGTATCTTGCGCCGATTTTATCAGCATACTTCATCTGCGCTTTTATACTCCTGTCCATGATATCTTTGATACAGGTAATATTTTTCTCACGAAGCTGCCAGGCCAGTTTTTCGCAAATCAGGTCGGCCTTGTTTCCAATGGAAGCTATATATATATCAGGCGCTTCAGGTTCTGGTATCTCTATTCCCTGACTGTTAAGCTCAAGAAGGAGTCTTTCCACACCCAGTGCAAACCCTATACCTGGAGTAGGAGCGCCTCCACAATCCTCAACAAGTCCGTCATACCGGCCACCCCCGCAAACAGTGCCCTGGGAACCGATATTTTTTGAGACAAATTCAAATACAGTCTTTGTATAATAATCAAGACCCCGTACTATACCCTTGTCCACGTTAAAAGGTATACCCATAATACTGAGTCGTTCAAGAACAGCCTCAAAATGTTTTTTACATTCATCACATATATGATCAAGAAGTGAAGGAGCGTTTTTCACAACTTCCTGACATTTTTCTTCTTTGCAGTCCAGGATACGCAAAGGATTCCTGTTATAGCGATCCTGACAAGTCGGGCACATACTGTCTATCTTGTCCTTCAGGTAATCTTTGAGTATCTCATTATATTTGCTCCTACATTCCGGACATCCTATACTGTTAATATTCAGTTCCAGATTTTTGATCCCTAACCTGTCGAAATATAACGCCAGGATAGAGATTACCTCTGCATCAGCCGACGGGCTTTTTGCCCCAAGCAGCTCTACCCCGAACTGATGAAACTCCCTGTATCTTCCTGCCTGCACTTTTTCGTATCTGTAGGCCGAAATCTGGTAAAACAGTTTTACCGGCTGGGGCAGAGATGACATACCATGCTCAATATAACTTCTTACTACTCCTGCAGTCCCTTCAGGTCTAAGGGTAATGCTTCTTCCCCCTTTGTCCAGAAAAGTGTACATTTCCTTTTGAACAATATCAGTAGTATTGCCCACCCCGCGCTGAAAGAGTTCAGTATGCTCAAAAACAGGAATTCGTATCTCTTTATATCCAAATCTTTTGCATAATTCAGAAAACTCTTTTTCAACATAATTCCATTTATAAACTTCATCCGGCAATATGTCTCTGGTGCCTCTCGGTGCCTTTGTAAGCATATTGGCTTCACTCCTAACCGGATCCATAATCTTGGAAATATTGTGATCCGTTATTTATAAAAGTAATTGTATCCGTACCGTAGTTCATTGTCAACAAAACCGGAATCTATCACTTCTTCTCACACTGGGAACAGCTTGAAGTGATTTGACGTCTCTTAAGCCGCTCTTCCCTTCTCTTTAATGCTTCCTGATATTCTCTTCGCTCCTCATCGGTTTCAAGAATTAGTTTTGGTACAGGACGGGGCTTCCCGTTTTCATCCAGGGAAACAAATATAAAATAGGCTCTGTTTGTAAACTTTGTTTCTCCTGTAAGATAATTTTCAGAACAAGCTTCTACCAAAACCTCCATGGATGTTCTCCCCACCCACGTAAGCTTTGCCTTCAGCACAATCATTTCCCCAACATGAACAGGCTGTTTAAAATCTACGCTGTCAATTGCAGCGGTAGCCACAATTGACTGTGAATGACGCGAGGCAGCCATGGCTCCTGCTATATCCATCCAGTGAAGAAGCCTGCCCCCCAAAAGATTTCCCAATAGATTTGTATCATTTGGAAGAATAAGTTCACGCATTTCTACCATTGAATCAGATACTTTTTTAGCTTCCATACTCATCTCCGTAAAATATTATTGTCAGATGTCAGTTGCCAGAATGTATACTTAAAAAGTTTTAAATTAATTATAACTTTCAAAAAAATTAATATCAATTTTATTTCTGTATACTTCTTAACCATATAATGACCAAATGAGGAATTTATAAAACTTAACAACTTAGTATGCACATGCCAATCATTATCCTGTGAATTTTGATTATTCAAATATTTCAAAGACATGCTAAAATGGTAGGAAATACAGATTCTCAAGGTTAAAGGCAATTGAGTATCTTTAATTGCGGAGGTTAAAATTGGAAAAACAGTTCAAAGCATTAAAAGCAGCTTTTCCTCACACTATTCCGGTAATGACGGGATACCTGTTTTTAGGGGTTGCCTTCGGAATACTTCTGACCAGTAAAGGCTACCATTTTATCTGGGCCATCATCATGAGTTTATTGATATATGCAGGCTCAATGCAGTTTGTAGCAGTAGAAATTTTAACTTCAATCTTTAACCCCCTTAATGCCTTCCTGATTACTCTGATGGTTAATGCAAGGCATCTGTTCTATGGATTGTCAATGCTTACTAAATTCAGAGGAACAGGGAAGTATAAGCCATATCTCATATTCGGACTTACAGACGAAACTTATTCGCTCTTATGTTCATGTGAGATACCTGATGATGTGGACAAGAACCAGTTTATGTTTTACACAACTCTTCTTAATCAAACGTATTGGATCGTTGCATCGGCCGCTGGTGCACTTTTGGGGTCTGTGTTCACGTTTAATACTGAAGGTATTGATTTTGTTATGACCGCTCTGTTTATAGTCATTTTTATTAACCAGTGGAAATCTCAGAAAAATCATACCCCTGCATTGATAGGTCTGGGCGGTTCAGTTCTGTGTCTTCTGCTTTTCGGTCCTGATAACTTTATTATTCCATCCATGATTTTGATTATTGCGGCTTTGACCATATTCAAAAAGTCAGTTGAAAAGGGGGTAGA
The DNA here is from genome assembly GCA_012521615.1 of Clostridiaceae bacterium. GTDB lineage: Bacteria > Bacillota > Clostridia > DSM-8532 > DSM-8532 > DTU059. The sequence continues at coordinate 24,433 of JAAYMA010000059.1, forward strand.
ATGATGACACTTTCATCTTTTGAAACTTTTCTTACAATTGCAGTAATAGCACTGGGAACCTTACTTACCAGGGTACTGCCCTTCGTCCTGTTTTCAGACAATAAAAAATCCCCTGCATATATTAATTACCTTGGAAAAGTGCTTCCATACCCGGTAATGGGACTTTTAGTGGTCTACTGCCTTAAAAACGTTTCCTTAGTACAAAGCCCCCATGGAATACCTGAAGCCATTGCAATCATCTGCGTTGTCCTTCTCCACCTCTGGAAAAATAATACACTTTTAAGTATAGGCATCGGTACAGCGGTGTATATGGTACTGGTGCAGGGTGTGTTTTGAGTAACCTCCAAAACGCTCACATAAACCTATACATTTATGCATTCAACCCCGCAAGAAAGCAAACGGCAATCTTGCGGGGTTGTTTTACCGAGTATGACCCTATTGCAAATTATTCACTATTTATCTAATTGAACAGCATAGATTTTTACTTTATAAGTTCCGGGTTTTGCTGTGACTTTAAATGTTGTTTCGGCAGATTCAACGAAAGTAAATCCTTTGGCCCGGTCACCCCAGTACCAGAAGCCTCCCTCTGCATCATACCCGAGTTGTTCTTTATGCTCTCCGTTCTCAATTTCAACAGCGGTTATATTGTCTTTTCCATCTTCAATTTCCACAATATATAGAACATTGACAATCGGGTCATCTATTTTCTTTTCTGCGGAGACAGTGACTATGAAAGGACTTGTATATTCATCCTGGGCGACGTCCCATGATAACTTAATCAGTTCTGCGTTTTTCAGGTTAAGATAATAATGATACTGTTTATTTCCATCATGTTTGGTAAATTTATATGGTTCGTTTTCAAATCCTTCGACTTTGCCTTCCAGTTTGTCAATCCAGATAGTGGGCTTGCCGGGAGCTTCATCAGCGTTTTCCAATACTGCGTCGGTTACATCGAGGGACGGACTATGGTCAAGACCGGTGCCTTTGCAGACTTCTATTCCGCCAAATTCATTCCCGCCAACATTGATATTGCCGGTAAGTTTCACATCCGAGCTATTCACAAACAGTGCCGCATCTGCTCCGCTGCCTGTGTAATTGTTTATGGTAACATTCTTCGAATTATAGACCTGGACACCGTATAATCCTTGCCATTCCTCTTCATTTGCCATTTCAACCTTCAGATCATTTATTGTAACATTGTCTGAGGCTATAAGGATTCCGTGTCTTTCTCCATAAGGCTTATTTCCTAAATAAGCGAATTTCAGAGAGTTTTCTTTTCCATTTATAGTTATTGGACGATTTACTTCCAGTCTTTCACCAATATCTGAAATATCATCCATAATATTGATAATTTCTACCTTCTCGTTCGCAAGGGCTGCTCTCAATTCTCCCAGAGTTTCGACATTGGCTATCCTGATAAAATTGTTATATTCTTCTTTATCAAAGAAATAATATTGAGGTTTGCCGTTTGGAGCCTGCTGTGTTGAAACTTCTTCAAACAAACCTTGCTGTACAATTACCCAGTTGTCATTGGAATCTTTCCCGTCTATCCATATAACAGGCAATATCCCCGATTCAGGGCTTACAAATGATATTGTCCCTTCCACGTTAAGTTTCGGTTCCTCAGTCACATTTACACCCTGGCTTACTTCTATTCCACCGAATTCCATGCCGTTTATTTTAATACTATCTTTAAGTGTTACTTCAGAGCCATTTACCAAAATCGCAGCATCTCCGCCTTTAAAATTTATATTTTCAAATACTACTTCTTTTGTCTTATGGGCTTTAAAAATATAATTACCCTGCCAGCCTTGCTGATCACCTTCAAAAGTTATCGTCTTGCCCATGCCATTAATGGTTACAGGGCGGAATATATCAATAGCAGTTTTAATAGTAATGTTGTCTTCCAGTATGATTGTCGTAATATCTTTGTCTGCCAAAGCAGTTTTCAGACCATCAAGGTCACTTACTGTGCTTGATGAAGATACTTTAATCTCTCCGGTTAATTCGTTAGAAATAGTTTCACCAATTTCATTTGCTGCGAAAGACAGTGAAGACATTGCCAGTAGAAACACCAATACCAGAGCTAAACATAAAGCACTTTTTCTTTTTAACATTCTCTTCCCTCCAATTAATTTAGGTTTTTTGGTTTTCTTAAAATTAGTTGGCGGCCAGGCTACCATTCTATATAGAAAGGCCCTATAGCTTTGCGTCCCTGCCTTTCGACAGGTTTGCCTTTTTCAACTAATAACACTGATACCCGGTCCTCGCAGGACCTTACTTAAACAATAACCCTTTTTGGGTCACCTCCTTAAAAGATTTAATTATGATAACTAAGAATATAATAAGGTCCTTAGTTAACCACTATGTTTTCTTCCAATTCATTGGAAATTACTGTCTTTTCAGCATCTGTATATACTACAGGCCCTACGGCATCGCTGCTTACTGTTCCTGTATATTTTCCTGTTCCTGTTACAGTAACCTTTATGAATTTTCCAAGATCCTCTTCAGAAATTGTGTATTTATTTTCAGTGGCACCAGTTATATCCCTGTACGTACCGTCCGGTGTATCTGCTATCTTCCATTGATAATTGACCTCGGCATTCTCTGGTGAAGGTATTGCAGTCAGAACACAGCCTACCACTGCATCACCATATACACTTATACTTTCGACCTTAATCTTTTCTCCGTCACGGCCACCTCCACCAGCGCCGCCTCCTGAACTGCTTCCTCCGCCACCGGGCAATTCAGGCCCGCTTCCTGTAGTAACAGTCTCTCCTGGATTTACAATCTCATCTCCTGCCAGTACGCCTGTTGTCCCTATGGCTGCTGTTACAGAAGTGTTCGGTGTAGTTACTTTTACATTACTGGCGTTTGCTGTGACTTTTTCTACTCTACCATCACCAGATATATTTGCACCATTGTTATTTACAATGACATCTTTTACTTCCGATCCTTTTTCTGCAGTAATACTTACATTCTCAGCATTTACCATTAGTTTTTCTACCGATGAGTTCTCCCCGACCAAAATCTCAGAATTATTTCCGATTACAGCTATTGATTTAATATATCCTCCTTCAGCAGCCACTTTCACATTCTCTGCAGCTATAGTTAAGACCCTTATGGTACCTTCTATAACAACATCATCCTTACCGTCTACTATAACTTCGCCTACCTCTACACCTTCCTCGGTGTAAACTCTAACCTTACCGTCCACTCGCGCAACAATAATGTTATTGACGTAGGAATTGCCGGTAATAATGATAGAATTGGTGCCACCGCCGCGAACAACTAATCTTCCTGTGACTGCTACATTGTTCAAAGTAACGTCGCCATCCCCCACTCCATCACCGATAACAAGGTCGCCATTTATAATGACATCCTCAAGTAATACGCCCGGAGTACTGACCAGCACATTGCCTTCTGACAACTGTGTGTATTTTCCGGGTTCTCTTATATACTGTTTAATAAAGTTATATAAAACCTGAGCAAATTGTGCCCTTGTTATATAACCCAGGGGGTCAAGTATCCCATTATACCCTTGAATATATCCGGCATTTACCACAGCATATACTTCTTCTTTAGCCCATTCTGATATCATATCCGCATCTTTGAATTCCTTATTTATTGTTTTTGAAGGGCTGAGTTTGAAAGCTCTTGCAAGGATTGCACATACTTCCTGACGGGTTATGAATCTGTCGGGATACATTTTGCCATCAGAGCCGAAAATAATCCCCATTTGATATGCCTTAACCATATCCGCGGCGTACCATTCGTCCCCTTTAATATCTGAAAACTCAACTTTATCTGTTTTATCCGGCGAACCAAAGGCACGGACGATTATTGCGGCCATCTGAGCTCTTGTTAAATAGTCATCAGGTAGTATTTTGCCGTTAGAACCTACTAACAGTCCATTTTCAACTGCATGAATTAAAGCAGCCGTAGACCAGTTATCAGGCATATCTGAAAAAGCCGGTGTATTGTCCTTAGCTTCCTCTTTACCAATAGCACTGATTTGTATAATACTCGTAAGCAGAACTATAATCATTAACAGAGACAATTTCTTTTTAAAACTTATCATTATTAACAACGCTCCTTTGTTAATTTTTTATCAATTTTTACTTATTAAGAATTCTGAAATACACCGGAAAACAGAGTTATCCGACATAGCGACATAGTGTCAGGCTTTTACTCTCCAGATTTACTCAATAAAACTATGGAAATTTACACTAAGATTAAAGATAGACCTTTTATAAATCTATTTCAAGTATTTCCCAGGATAAGTTTTAACCTCTAACTTTGTTAATAAGTTGGGAAATGATATCAGAGACTAATTGCTTTAAATGTGAAGGGATTTTTATTCTTTCAAAACAGATTGCCAATATTTCCGCAACATACATTTTTCTACAGTAAATTAACTGATTGTTCACAATTTGGACATATTGTTTTATTATGATATAGTAATCTTATTAATTATTAAACAAGGAGAAAAAAGTGATGGAAAACAGCTTTCTAAAAAACAAGGTTATTATTTTTGCTGCAATAGTAATAGTTATAGCTGCAGCACTGATTTTGGCTTTATCATTGAACAATGATGAGGTTGTCGCAAAAGTCGGAGACAATGAAATCCATAAGGAAGAGCTATACCAGGCTCTTGTAGAGCGGTACGGACCGCAAACTCTCGAAGGTATGATTACTGACAAAATAATTGAACTGGAAGCAAAAAAAGCAAATATCAAAATTTCAGAAAATGAGATTCAAAAAGA
>JAAYMA010000060.1 GCA_012521615.1 Clostridiaceae bacterium
AAATCTGCCATCCCGACCTTTACAAGTTCTTCCATTATGCTACTCCTAATGCAAGCAACAAACGGCTGCAAGAATCGTTGTCAGGTATTAAAAACAGATTTCCTATCACGCTGTTTAAGCCGTCTGTAAATTCATTTTCTATATATAAAGCAAAATCTGATGTTTTTCCAAACTCAATAGCCGGAACACTTAATATTGCGCCTGCCATATCTATGGCCAATCCCGGAACAGTTGAATTAATTGTTAAATTAGTTAAATTTGAAAGAGCTGAAAGATAGGAACCTGCCAGTATATTTCCTATTTCTTTTAAGGCTGAGAGAGTAATCTCATCGTAGTCCAGATCAGTTTTTGATGGCCTGCCCATAAGAAAATTAACAAGCAGCTGAGCGCTCTGTAAATCAAGTATAAACATCATATTGCCACTTATATCTCCTTCAACTCCCAAAAGAATCCCTACAACTTGTGTCTCAGCTCCTCCAAGCATGTCGCTTATTTCTGAAAAATCCATTACCCTAACCTGAGGTACCTTCATGTCCACTCTTTTATCAAGTATTTTTGCAAGTGCAGTTGCAGCATTTCCGGCACCTATATTTCCAATTTCTCTTAACACATCAAGATGAAAACTGTTAAGAGTGTTAAAATCAAGGGCAACCATTAATACTCACTCTACCTTTCAGCAGTTTCTTTTTCCATCAGCTCCAACGCAAACTTTTCAATATTAAGGAGTGTGATAAGTCTTCCCTCGTGTTTTGCAATCCCGGTAATATAATCCAGACTTCTGTCGTTTGTAATTGAAGTTACACTTTCAATATTTTCCTCATCGTAAAAAGCTACTTCAGACACAACATCCACAATGACACCCAATACAACATCGTTGAATTTAAAAATAATAATTCTGGTATCATCATCCACTTCGATCTCAGGTAAGCCGAATTTAGCCCTCAGGCTCATAACAGGAATAATTTCTCCCCTTAAGTTGATAACACCCTTAATATGTGGTGGCGTAGTCGGTACCCTGGCAATATTCATATATTTCTCTACGATTGAAACATTATGAATATCTACACCAAATTCCTGGTCAGCTAATCTGAAAATAACAAATTGTCTGCTCTTTTTCCCAACATCATTTTTAGCCATTCTGCATCCCCCTTAAAAATCATGCTTTTTAAAGTGCAAGGGAGTTAACATCAAGTATAAGCGCTACATTACCGTCTCCCAAAATTGTAGCACCAGCAATATATTTAATATTCGAAAGAACCTTTCCTAAAGATTTAATAACAATCTCCTGCTGTCCGACAAGGGAATCCACCAGGAAAGCTGAAAGTTTATCACCCTTCTTTACAATTACACAAGTAATATTCTTTTGATCCTCCAGGCTGTCAGGCACTTCCAGAATTTTATTCAATCTCACAACTGGTATCACCATGTCCCTGAGCAGGATTACTTCCTGTTCCCTGACCATACGGATTTCTTCAGGTTGTACGTTTACTATCTCACTTATAGAACTTAGTGGTATAGCATACTTTTCACTGCCTATGTGCACCAATAAGGCCTGTATAATTGCCAGGGTCAAAGGTATACGTATACTGAATTTGGTTCCTTTGCCCCACACAGTATCAACCTCTACCATTCCGCCCAGAGCTTCAATTTTTGTTTTCACAACATCCAGCCCTACTCCGCGCCCGGACAGATCAGTAACTTCTTCGGCCGTACTGAAACTTGGCTTAAATAAATAGTCTATGACTTCCTTATCAGAGAATGAATTTACAATTTCGGCAGTTTCAAGACCTTTTTCAACAATCTTCCTTCTGACTTTCGAAGCATCTATACCACGTCCATCATCTTCAACTTCTATGACAACATTGTTACCATCCTGATAAGCTCTGAGGTATATGTTCCCTACAGACGGTTTGCCTAACTTTTCCCTTTCAGTACGGGACTCAAGACCATGATCAGCTGAATTTCTGAGGATATGTATCAACGGATCGCCTATTTCATCAATAAGGGTTCTGTCAAGCTCAGTTTCAGCACCAACCATATGCAGCTCTATATCTTTGTCCAGTTCCCTTGATATATCTCGTATCATCCTTGGGAATCTGTTGAAAACCTGCTCTATAGGTACCATTCTGACCTTCATTACAGCATCATGGATACTGGTTGTAATCCTCTCGAGGTATTCTATGGAATCCGTATCTATGTCTACGTTCTCAAAACTGGCTTCGAGACTGTTTTTGATGATAATAAGCTCACTTACAAGATTCATAAGGGTATCCAGTCTTTCTATATCCACCCTTACAGTTTTGTTTGTTTTATATGTTCTTACAACGGGCTGGTTTTCATCCTGGGTTTTGTCTGTCGTGCCTGATATTTCAGCTTCAGTTGAATTATCATCTTTTTCAGTTTCCACATCCAAATGCTGAGGCAGAACCTGTGTAACTTCAACATTACTTATCTCTGCCACAGAATTAATTTCATTTACAAAGAACTCTTTATCTTTTTTAGTTATGGCAACAACAGTGAATTCCAAATCAAAGCGTTCATCTTCGATATCTTCCACCTTGGGAACCGACTTGATAACATCCGCATTTTTTTCGAGAATCTGAAAAACTATGAAAGCTCTCGCCGCCTTTAAAAGACATCCTTGATCCAGTTCGACATGAATCTCGAAAACGTTCATATCTGCCTCAAAGGCTTTTCTTATAACATTTGCATCATACTGGTTAAATTCAACTCTCAATTTTTCGCTTACAGGTTTGAATTCCTCTGTTGGATTCTCTTCTTTGTTTTCTATAGAAGCAGTCTTCTTCTTACCTTTATTTGTACCGAGAATATTGGCAAGGGCATCAAGAACACTCTGAAATTCTTCATTACCTTCCTGCCCTGATAAAGATACTGTGTTTACATATGTCTCAAGAGCATCCAGACATTCAAACAGGATATCCACCATGTCTGAGTCTACAACAATTCGTTCATTACGAAACAAATCAAGGACATCCTCCATATGGTGGGTTAGTGTCTGCATTTTTACAAAGCCCATTGTTCCCGCCATTCCCTTTAAAGTATGGGCAACACGGAAAATTTCATTAAGGATTGCTTTATCTTTGTTGTTCTTCTCCAGCTGCAACAATGAAGTATTGAGTTGTTGCAAGTGCTCCTTTGCCTCTTCGACAAATATATCGAGGTATTGATTCATATCCATCATTATTGGTGCACCCCCATGAAATTCATGATACAAGCAGGTATCTCATTGAGAGGAAGTGTCTTATCGACTATTCCGAGCTCAATAGCTGCTTTCGGCATTCCAAAAACAGTACTTGTATCTTCATCTTGAGCTATAATAAAAGTCTCAGCCTTTTTCTTCTTCAACTCCAGCAAGCCCTTGCTACCATCATTACCCATACCTGTCATAATGACACCTATTATATTGTTAAATCCTTCAATATTGGCAAGGGAGGTCATCATTACATCAACATTTGGTCTGAACCCCCTTACCGGAGGACTCTGGTCAAGATTTATATAAAGACCTTTTTCATTGTTACCAAAAGTTAAATGATAATCACCCGGTGCTATATATACATACCCTGCTTTCAGCTGATCTCCCTGTTCGGCCTCCTTAACCTCCATCCGTGAGATTTCGTTCAGTCTGCTTGCAAGTGAACTGGTGAATTTCGGAGGCATATGCTGTACTATAATAATTGATGCAGGTAAATCTTCCGGAAATTCAGGTAATATGGTAGCCAGTGCTTTCGGTCCCCCCGTAGAAACTCCCAGAGCTATTATATATTTAAGTCCATTTTTTTCTGTAGCTATTGAAACGTCACCCTCGTGCTGTTTTTTAGTTCCAGTTCTTCCAAATAACTGCGTCTTTTTTATTGTCATGTATGCCATTTTAATTTTGGCTATTATCTCGTTTGCTCTTATACTTAGAAAATTAGCAGTTTTGTATATAAAATCGAAGGCGCCAAGTTCGAGTCCTTCTATGGTAGCCTTTATTACTTCCCTTTTAAATCCGCTTACAATTATAATTCCGTAATTTCCTTGTTTTCCAAGTCTTTTGAGACATTCTATACCGTTCATTACCGGCATCTCTATATCAAGGAGTATTACGTGCGGTTTTAATAACTTTGCCTTTTCCAGGCCTTCCAGGCCGTTTTTTGCAAATCCGACCACCTCAATGTCCGGGTCTTTTTTTAATAAATCATTAATGTATGCTCTAAATAAGTCTGAATCGTCTACAATCAAAACCTTTATTTTTTCATCATTCATTTGGTGTACCAGCCTTTTTTAAGCAGTCTCCTCTGATAGTCGTATATAAAACTGATTAGCTTTTCCCTGGCTTTTTCAGATATTCCGGTAAACTCTAAACTTGTTTCATAACTGTAAACCTCGTTATTTTCAGTGCGCATAACTCTTAAAACTTTTCCTGTAAAGGCAATTTCCTGACCGATATTCAGTTTACCTTCCAAAAAACAGCCAGGTTCAGGTCTTTCGTTCATAAGGAGGCATATACCTCCACCACTTATATCCTTGGTTAATCCTTTTTTAAAATCTCCCCTCATTTCAGGAGTATTTTTTTCTTCATACAACCGATATTCTATATCAAGTACACAAGCTATCCTAAAAAAGTTTCTTCTTTGAATACGCACTTCCTCTGAAACCGGTTTTATCCTGAGCATACCTATTCTGCCTGAAAATCTGCTTACCAGAGCAACTGCTCCAAATTTATAAAGACTTCCTTCATGTTGATAAATAACATCTATTTTTGTATTGGGCGCAATATACAGCACCCTGCCCCTGTAAATAGGAGATAAAATCTCCATAGTACCGTCAGGGAACTGTGAATCAAACTGACTCACCAAAGGTTGTTCTATTTTATAAGCTTCATCATTTATTTCAAGTTCAAGCTTATCCCCCAGTTTCAGTCTGGTTTTAATCATTATATAAACCTCATAACAAATAGTTTAGCATATTTGACACTTAAGTTCCATAAATTTTACCAAACTTCGAGCGTTTCATACACTAAAAAAAGACAATAATTTTGACATAAACCCCTTTGCCCCCTGAACGATCTTTTCGTTAGTGCCTAAAAACATTCTGTCAGCTATTTCAGCAATGCCTTTAGCGGCAGAGCATTTGGAATTATACAAAATAAAGGGCTTCTGAAGCTTGACACTTTTTGTCACATTATCGTCATATAATATATACCCAAGTTTTGAAAGTTTTAATGACAAAAATTTATCTGAAACCAGGCAGAGTTTATTTGCTACGCTTTCAGCTTCTCTCAATGTTTCAGCTTTATTGACAATAATGTCTATCTGTTTCTTGAGGTCTCTTCTGGAAACCATTTTTACAAGGGCATATGCATCAGTTATAGCTGTAGGTTCCGGCGTAGTGACCAGCAGCACCTGGTCTGCAGCTAATACAAAATTCATTACATTTCTCGAAAGTCCTGCTGCTGTGTCTATTATTACTACATCAAAGAGCTTATCCAAAATGCTGATGTTAGCAAGAATATTGCGTATTTGTTTTCGGTCGAGCTTTACAAGTTCCTCAACTCCGGAACCTCCTGACAGAAATTTGATATTGGCAGGACCATCGGCCAGTACTTCCAATATGTCTTTTTCACCACGAATCACATCCAGCAAAGTATACCTGGGGATAGTTCCAAAGAGGACATCAACATTGGCCAGTCCAAAATCAAAGTCCAGAATTACTACCTTTAACCCCCTCATACTCAGCCGAATGGCAAGATTAACTGCTATACTTGTTTTGCCAACTCCACCCTTACCGCTCGTAACAGCTATGACCCGGGCTTTTTTATTTACAACCGGATCATCTATAACCGGATTATCCGATGTTTCCCCGTTAGTTTTTTTTATTAACCTTCTAAGCATTTCTGCCTGATCATTCATAAAATCCTCCAAGATAAAGGTCATAGGTAAGACTTAGTTATATTCAATACATTTTCCGACAGCTGTTTTGGATTGACAAATTCTATATCATCCGGAACACTCTGACCGGTAGTAATGTAAGAAAGCGGTTTTCCAGTCAGATAGCGTGCATTGAATATAACCCCCAAAGATGGCGCTTCATCAAGCTTGGTAAAAATAAGCTTGAAATCTTTAATGAAAGCATAGTATTCAAGTGTCTCCTTAATGGCTCTTGGGCCGGTATTACAGCTCAGAAGCAAAAAAATCTCATCAGCATTGGCTAAACTTATCAAATCTTTTAATTCATCAAAATGTGGTTTGTTTTTGTGACTGCGCCCCGCAGTATCAATAAGAATAAGGTCTTTATCCTCCAATTGGTTAACAGCATCGTTTATTTCTTCAGGTGAATACACCACACTTAAAGGTATGTTGAGTATCTCTGCATAGGTCTTCAACTGGTCAATTGCCGCAATTCTGTATGTGTCAGCCGTTATAAGACCCACACTTTTTTGCTGGTTAAGTGAAAACTCTGCCGCAATCTTTGCGAGTGTGGTAGTTTTTCCTACTCCTGTCGGACCAATGAAAATTGCTACATGAGGACGTTTTTCCTTTAATGAAAGAGGCTCAGGCTTGCCCAAAAGAACTGTCAGTATTCTGAATGCAAGGTCATGAATATCCTCAGAGCTTTTTACCCTTATTTTCCTGATCTTATCCAGGATCTTTTCAATCAGTACCGGTTCCAAATCCTGATTAAAAAGAATTTTCTTCACCATGGAAAGCTCATTGTCAAGACTCGACTGTTCAACCTCATTGACAGTATTGGTATGTACCTGATGCGCCAGATTATTACGGGACAGGTTCCCCTGTCTTACAATTACATTATTTAAAGGTTCCCACTGATCTTGAGCTCTGCTTTGGCTGATCCCACCTCCTGCATTCTGGTCAGCGGATATTGCGGATTTTTCCGGTTTCCCCTGAAGCGTCTGGTATATTTTCTTCAAAGTATTCTCCATACTTTGTACTTTGTTTTCCAGCTCAGCAATCTTGCTGGTTTCGGTTTGAGCGGGAGCGTTTATTGTCCGGGACACATTGTTTTGCGATAAACCTCTGACTGCAGCCAGAATTTTTACTACATTTTGGATATCTTTATGTTTTTTCGGTGTATTGGGAGAACGAAGATGCTCTTCATCAACTGCTGCAACAACTTCAATCATCGGTTTTGAAAAAAGGCCTCTTAATCCTTTAGGTTTAACTTTACGACTGTTCATTATCACAGCTTCACTTCCAAGATCCATTTTGACCTTGAGTAAGGCTTCCTGCATATCCTTGCAAGTGTACCTGCGTATTATCATTTAGAAAACGTCCTTCCTTTTCACTATAATTTGATAAAGTCAGTCATAACCCCTGTTTCAGATACTCACCATATCAACAGCATTAACGTCCATATTGGGATCCAGCTCGTTGTATGAAAGAACGACGAGTCCGGGAATGGCATTTTCAGTCAAACGTTTAAAATAGAATCTTACAACTGGTGAAGCTAGAACAATGGGCTGTTTCCCCATCTTCACCAGCTTCTCACACAAACTTGATACCTTGTTGATTATTTTGTTACTGACAGCAGGCTCCATTGTCATATAAGAACCTGCTTCGGTTCTTTGCACGGAATCCAGTATGATTTTCTCCACCTGAGGATCCAGAGTAATTACATCCTTGTGGTCAGGTGTTATATAAGCGCTGGAAATTGCTCTACCAAGTGATTGGCGCACATATTCCGTCAGCATATCAGGATCTCTGGTAATAGGCGCGAAATCTGCAAGAGTTTCAAGGATTGTTCCCATATCCCTGATAGATACACCTTCTCTTAAAAGATTGGACAGCACTTTTTGGATCTCACCCAAACTCATAAGTTTAGGAATAAGTTCTTCAACAACTGCAGGATAGCTTTCCTTCGCATTGTCTATCAAAGTCTGAACATCCTGTCTGCTCAGAAGTTCATGAATATTTCGTCTTATTATCTCGGTCATATGAGTTGCTATAATGGATGGAGCATCTACAACTGTATAACCCATCATTTCTGCTTTATCCCTCATAGTTTCCGGTATCCAGAGAGCAGGCAGACCAAAAGCAGGTTCCTTGGTGGGAATACCTTCAATCTCTTCCTTTACATTTCCGGGGTTCATAGCCATATAATGATCCAGCATAAGCTCACCGCGTGCAATCTCTACGCCTTTGATCTTTATGGTGTACTGATTTGGCGCCAGTTGAATATTATCACGCAGCCTGATGATTGGAACTATTACTCCTAATTCCAAGGCCAACTGTCTCCGGATCATGACTACCCTGTCCAGTAAATCTCCGCCTTGGTTTTTATCTGCAAGCGGGATGATTGCATAACCAAATTCCAGCTCTATTGGATCTACCTGAAGCAATGAAACCACGTTTTCGGGCTTGCGGATCTCTTCTACTTCCTGTTCCTCAACCGCAATCTCTTCTTCTATGATGGTTTTTTCTGCAGTACTTTTTATGCGTGAGGCCAAAAATATTAAGCCACCGCCCACTGCCAGCAGTGACCACTGCTTAAGAACAGGAACCAGCAGGAAACACGCACCGGCACCTATCTGAAGAACCTGGGGACTGTTGAATAGCTGTCTTATAATATCACTGCCAAGATCATTCTCGGTCGCAGCCCTCGTTACAATGATACCGGTGGCAACTGAGATAAGAAGTGCGGGAATCTGGCTCACCAGCCCATCCCCTATTGTAAGAATGGTATATTTCTCTAAAGCCAGTTCTATGGGATCGCCATGTCTGACAACCCCCATGATAATACCGCCTGCTATATTAACTACCGTAGTGATGATACCAAAGATGGCATCGTTTTTTACAAACTTGGACGCACCATCCATGGCTCCGTAGAAGTCAGCTTCGCGCTGGATTCTTTTACGTCTTTCCTTTGCCTGGGCCTCATTAATCAACCCTGAGTTGAGATCTGCATCTATAGCCATCTGTTTACCAGGCATAGCATCAAGAGTGAACCGTGCTGATACCTCAGCAACTCTCTCTGCACCTTTGGTTATAACAATAAACTGGGCAAGCATGATTATTATGTAAACTATAAAACCTACTATAAGATCATTTCCACCGACGAATTTACCGAAACCGTGAATTACATCACCGGCCTGTCCCTGACCAATGATAAGCCTGGTCGAAATAATATTCAGGGACAGTCTGAACAAAGTGGTGAACAGAAGTAATGTGGGAAATGAAGCCATAGAAAGGGCATCAGTTGCATAAATTGCGTTAACTAAAATCAGCAGGGAAAGAGTTATATTTACGACTAATAGAACGTCCAAAAGAAAGTCAGGAATAGGCACGATGATAAATATAACTATAAATACTGCAAAGGCAGCGACCATCAAATTCCTGTTTTTCATCAAGATTCCTCCGGTATTTACACCATTCTCTTTTGTAGCTCATGTTTTTAAATATTATGTCGATAAATGTCTGTTTATCTTAATATTATATTATACCAATTTATTCGTTCAATCAACTTTTTTGCCTCATCTTCAGATTTTAATAAAATTTTACTTGCATACTAAAGAACAAATTTCCTGATTACATGGGCCACTCCATCCTCATTATTTGACAATGTAACAAAATCTGCCCTTTGCTTTATCTCATCGGGGGCATTATCCATGGCAACACCCAGCCCGGCATATTCTATCATCGAAAGATCATTATACCCGTCACCAATGGCTATCATTTCATTCTGCTTTATACCAAAGTGCCTGCCGAGGTTTTCCATTGCAATGGCCTTTGAAGCCAGCTTATCATTGAATTCCAAAAAATATGGCATGGAAGTATGATAATTGACATTTTCACTTATGTACTGACCTATTATTTTCTGATGTTCATTAATTTTGTCAACATCGTTATACCAAAGCACCTTGGAAACTCCGCCTTTTACCACTTCATCCAGATCTTTAATAGGAATTGCTTCTACTTTCGAAATATTTCTATATCTTTCTGCCCGTTCATCCAGGGCTGTCACATATAAATTATTGTTTTTCCAGACCATCACCGTGGAACCATGTTCTCTGCCCCAGTTTATGATAATTCTTGCATCGTCTTCATTCAGCTTCCTCTCGTAAATTATCTCTCTTGATTTTCCGGTTATCACCATGGCACCATTGTATGTAATAAACGGAATATCTCTCTTCAACGCTTCTATAAAATTAACCACGCCCTGTACAGGTCTTCCTGTGGCAATGGTAAAAATAACTCCTTTATCCACTGCTTCTCTGATGGCTTCTATATTACCTTCTGTAAGCTCACCCTTGTCATTTAAAAGTGTTCCGTCAATATCAACAGCAATAAGTTTATAAGTCATTTTTACGCTCCTTAATAATTTTACTTTATATATTAATTTTAGTGTCTGAATTAAAATAAGGCAACCATGCTGATAAGGCCGCCTTTAGTTTGTCAGGGGATTGTCTCCTTTCAGGTTGTATACAAAAGCCAGCACTTCAGCAACGGCTTTATATAACTCAGGCGGAATGGCCTGACCTATATCAACAGATTTATAAAGCGCCTGGGCCAGCGGCTTGTTTTCCATGGTATATACACCATTTTCCTCTGCTATCTGCTTTATCCGCTGAGCCATAAAATCGGTCCCCTTGGCCACCACATATGGCGCCGACATTTTTTCGGGCTCGTATTTCACTGCCACCGCATAATGGGTAGGGTTGGTTATAACCACATCAGCTTTGGGCACGTCCTGAAGCATACGCCGCATTGATATTTCACGCTGCTTTTGTTTTATTCTTGACTTTATTTCAGGATTACCTTCAAGCTGTTTGAACTCCTCTTTTACCTCCTGCTTGGTCATCATTATATCCTTTTCGTGTCTGCGCCACTGAAAGAAATAATCTGCCGCTGTTATGACAAGGAGTGCGAAACTTATTTTTATTCCGGTATTCAGAGCTGTGTTGATAATGTATAAAGTCAATGGTCCCAGCTCCAGACCCATAAGTTTTATCATGGAATTAAATTCCACCTTTATGGAGGACCAGGCCACCCATCCTACAATAATAACTTTTGCCAGAGATTTTACCAGCTCAAATAAAGACCGGGCAGAAAAAATTCTTTTAAGACCGTTGATGGGATTGAGATTTGAAAACTTAGGCTTAAGTCTTTCTGTTGTAAACAAAAATCCAATTTGCACATAACTGCCCAATACCCCTATTAATACTGCAATTATGAAAAAAGGTGCTGTGATTTTCACTATTTTCATTACTGCAAAACTTACCAGACGCATGGCTTCTATCGGTTCTTGCAGATTAAATTCAGATGTCTGAGTTAAAAACATGCGGAAGACCGAACTTATTTCTTTATATAAATAGTTTCCAAAAGATTTTATGGCTATCAGCATTATGAGAAGCAGCAAGTTTGCCGGAAGTTCCCGGCTTTGCATTACCTGGCCTTTTTTTCTTAATTCCTCTCTTTTTCTGGGAGTTGCTTTCTCTGTTTTATCTGAAGTGTCTGCAAAAAGCTGTAGGTTTATATATTTAAGTCCTGTGGTTTTTACAGGACGGGTATGACTACTGTTGTCAGACCAAAAAGATATGACAAAGTTTATTATATGTTTTATTTGTTTGAAAATGTTGTCTGAAACAAAGGTCAGAACACTTCTCATTTTCCTGCTCCCTGCTTTCAGGCTGGTGGTAAAAACTAAGCTGCTTGTTCACAGTTTATATATTACTTCTTTTTTATACTGCATTCCTTGCCAGCTCAAGAAACTTATAAATTTCTTCATATGTTGCGTTGATAATAATGTTGACTATACCTTTAAATGCACCTATTGTCAAAAGTATTACACCGAGCCCAAGGATGATTTTCACCGGCATACCAAGTATGAATACATTCAATTGAGGCATACTTTTGGAAATTATACCCAGAGCTATATCACTAATTAATATGGTGGCAGTGACAGGTGCTGCAATTTTGAAACCTGTTGCAAAAACTGCTGAGAACAAATCAACTAATTGTTTTGAAGTCTCACCTTCAAAAGCAACTGTACCCACCGGCAATACTTTGAAGCTGTCTGCCACAGCTTTTATCAATAAATGGTGGGAGTCGGTCACCAGCATAAAAAGTGTCGCAAAAATTACATAGAAGTCAGCTGTAATAGGTATTTGAATATTGGAAACAGGATCGAATACCGATACCATACCAAAACCTATTCTCATATCTATCAATTGACCGGCAATATAAATACTTGAAAACAATGCATATGAAATAGAGCCTAGCATTAACCCGATCAGAAGTTCTTTTGCTATTAACAGTGAATATGAAAGCAAAGTATTGTAGGCAGAAACATCGGGAACCGGAACAGTATTGGCTACTATCAAAGCAAACATAAAGCAAAAGCCAACTTTATAGTAATTGGGAATGTTTCTCCTCCCAAATATTGGTGACAAAAAAAACATGCCTGAAATACGAACCAGTACAAGCAGAAATATATTCCAAATCTCTATAAGTGTGTCAAAGGGTATTAGCATTTATTTACCTCATTCGTCAGAAAAATTTACATTCCAATAAACCTGAGCATGCTTTCATACATTCTCAGCGTAAATTCTTTCATCACAGTAAGCATCCATGACCCCAGAATAAGCATAGCAATCAGCATGGCAAGAATTTTAGGTACAAAATGTAAAGATTGTTCCTGTATTTGGGTAGTTGCCTGAAAGATGCTCACGGCAAGCCCGACGATCAAACCTATCATAAGTATGGGAACAGCAATTTTCAAAGTTGTCAGCAATGCATCCCGGGCTGTATCAAGTAAAAACTGCTCCAAAATCCCCTACCTCGCTTTCTGATAAAAATATATCTAACGCAGAAATGTTTTAACAATGGTCTCTGTAAGCAGGTTCCATCCGTCTACAAGCAGGAATAACAGTATCTTGAATGGAGTGGATATCATAACAGGAGGCAGCATCATCATGCCCATTGCCATTAAAGTACTTGCCACAACCATATCAATGACTATGAATGGTATGTACAGCATGAACCCCATACGGAATGCTGTATTAAGTTCACTTATCATAAATGAAGGAACGACTACTGTTAATGGCAGATCCATCAGGTCTTCAGGCGGCTCCACCTCAGCCATGCTTGCAAAAAGCGCCAGATCCTTGTCTCTGGTATGTTTAAGCATAAAATCCTTTATACTGGTCTCTGAGCGATCCATAGCCTCTTCAAGGGTTATTTGATTCTCAGTATAAGGTACAAGCGCATTTTGGTTTATATCTTTTATAACAGGACTCATTATAAAAAAAGTAAGGAATAAAGCCAGACCTATTATTACCTGATTGGGGGGTATCTGCTGGGTGCCCATTGAATTTCTCAAAAAAGACAAAACAATGATGATTCGTATAAACGAAGTCATCATTATAAGAATGGATGGCAATAATGTTAAAATTGTCAATATTAATAGCAGCTTTATGCTTGTACTTACCTCCTGGGGATCATCTGAAGCTGTAATTGAAATACCTTCATCAGATATGGAAATGCCCGGCTGTGCAAAGGTCGCCGAGCTTGTACTTACTATCAGCAGTAGTATAAGCAAGATTAATGTAAATATTTTCTTTCCTGACATAGCACCACCATCAGTTTTTCGGTTGTTACCTGATATCTTTATTTATCTTTTGTAGGCGCCTGATATTTTGAACAATCCGGCTGGCAGAACCATCATGTGTATCTTTTTGGCTGGTGCCGCTGTAATTTTCTGATCTTTTGCTAAGACCTGAATAGTCTTGGAAAATTGTTTTAAAACTAAAGGCAGGTTCCTGGCTGTCTGAAGCCTCTTCTGTTTCCTCATCTATATCAATTTCTGAGACCATGTTTAATTCCCTTTTGTTTGAATAAAACAGAAAATGTTTATTTCCGGCACGAACAAGGTAAAGACACCGGTCCATTCCAAGCGGAAGTGTCTCTATGATTTTCATAAATTTATTTTTAGTACCGCCTGTCAGTTTTTTGCCCAACAATTTCGTTGTATAATAACTCAGAATAAGGACAAAAACGAAACCTAAAAACGCAATAAGATATTCTAACATATTCTATGTATGTCCCTTCTATTTATAGAATAAGGACTATCCAACAACTTTTTTGACAGCTTCTACTACACGTTCTGCCTGGAAAGGTTTAACTATAAAATCCTTGGCTCCGGCCTGGATAGATTCTATTACCATGGCTTGCTGGCCCATGGCTGAACACATAATTATTTTGGCAGATGGATCTACGGATTTAATCTGCTTCACTGCCTGAATACCATCCATTTCAGGCATGGTAATATCCATTATTACAAGATCCGGGGAAAGCTCCTTGTACTTTTCCACAGCTTTTAACCCGTTTTCAGCCTCGCCAACTACGGTGAAACCATTTTTAGAAAGGATGTCTTTAATCATCATACGCATAAAAGCCGCATCATCAACGATGAGTATAGTTGCCATAGGTCATATCCTCTCCCTGTATTTTTCGTTAAGTATTTATCCCTCGGCATAGCTTCTTAAGTAGTCATATCTACAATAAAACTATACCACCAAAAACTACTTTCTATCATTATATTAAATTAATCGACAAAATAAAAGACTTTTTACTATAGTTGTAATTTATATTCTTTTAGAAGGATGAATAATATCAGTTATCCTTACACCAAAACTCTCGTCAATAACAACCACTTCACCCTTGGCAATGGGCTTGCCATTGACCAAAATATCAACAGGTTCACCCGTAAGTTTTTCCAGTTCTATTATGGAACCCTGACCGAATTCCAGAATCTCCCTTATTCTCTTTGTAGTTCTGCCCAGTTCTACAGATATCTGCAGAGGAACATCCATCAGTAAACTGATATTATTGGGACTGATTTCAGCAATTGTTTCATCAAAATTCTGGAATTGTACAGGTTGTACATTAACAGGTTCCTGCATCCTCTGGGGTTTTTGATAGGGCTGCTGATAACTTCCCATAAAAGGACTACCCCCTTGTTCAGCGGAATATTGTGGCATCGGCATCTGCTGTGGTTGGTGCTG
>JAAYMA010000061.1 GCA_012521615.1 Clostridiaceae bacterium
AGAACTTTTGAAAAACACCTTGGACATACTACGTTTTTTGGTATAATGGTCATGAGACTTGAACGCTCCTTTCTGGGAGGTAATGGTTGTTTGGCAATTTCCATTATACCAGAGGCGTTTCAGGTCTTATTTTTTTATTAAGTTAACAGAACAAGATTATAATCCGGGAGTTGATATTATGGGCGAAATTCTTAAAGCATACATGGTGCCACACCCTCCTGTTATTGTCCCTGAAATAGGCAGAGGTCAGGAGAATCCTGCAAAATCAACCATAGACGCATATGAAAAAATTGCAAAACAAATAAAAGACCTGGCTCCTGAGACTATTATCATAACTACTCCCCATGGAATTGCATATTCAGATTATATTCACATCATGCCGGGCAAAAAATTGAAAGGCAGTTTTGACGATTTTAACGCACCTGAAGTCAAATTTGAATTCGACAACGATACAAAACTGATTGAAAAAATAACCCAGGAAGCTTTTGAGTGCGGCATAGAAGCTGGTACTCTCGGCGCAAGAGAAACCGGACTTGACCACGGTTCGCTGGTTCCCCTCTATTATATTGCCAAATACTATACTGATTTTTCACTTGTACGCATATCTATCTCAGGATTGCCTTTAATACAGCATTATATATTCGGAAATTGTATACAAAAAGCTGTTGCTGCCCATGATAAAAATGTAGTCTTTATAGGCAGCGGCGACTTGTCCCACAGACTTAAGCATGACGGTCCTTACGGTTTTGCCGAAGAGGGGCCTGTATTTGACAATCAGCTGGTTGAGGCTGTTAAAAACGTGGATTTCAAAAAGATGCTTGAAATAGATGAGAAGCTTTGTAATGCTGCCGGGGAGTGTGGTCTGCGCTCTTTTGCCATTCTTGCCGGAGCTTTAAATGGCCGCAATGTCATGTCCAAAGTATTATCCTACGAAGGCCCCTTCGGAGTTGGCTATATGGTCGCTGAGCTCGAACCTGATGAAAAGGATTCAGCAAGAGACCTGATTTCCTATTATGAAAGCATGCACAGAAGCCAGGTTGAGGCTGCCAGAGAATCTGAAGACCCCTATGTTTCCCTGGCAAGAGCGGCGCTTGAACATTATGTGAAAAAACGAAAAGTCATGGATGTTCCTGATAATTTACCTGAAGAAATGCTGGACAGAAAAGCCGGTGTTTTTGTTTCCATCAAAAAGCACGGCCGTTTAAGAGGATGTATCGGAACAATAAATCCTGTTACCGATAATATTGCCAATGAAATTATACAAAATGCCATCAGTGCAGGCACCAGCGACCCGCGTTTCAATCCGGTAAAAGAATACGAACTTAAAGATCTTGTGTATAGTGTGGATGTTCTTGGTGAGCCTGAACGCATAGAAAGCATGGATCAGCTTGATGTAAAGCGTTACGGTGTTATAGTCAGCAGCGGATATCGCAGAGGACTTTTGTTGCCAGATCTTGAAGGAGTAGACACTCCTGAAGAACAGGTTGAAATTGCATTGGCAAAGGCCAATATCAGTAAAGATGAGGATTATATACTGGAAAGGTTTGAAGTTATACGTCATAAGTAGGTGAATTGTTTGAACGAAATAAAAGCCCAATATTATAACAAGCTTGAAAATAATACAGTACGCTGTGTTTTATGTCCCCATAACTGTCGTATAAGAAATGGAGAATGGGGTATCTGCAGTGTGCGCAGAAATATCGATGGTGATCTTTATGCAGAAAGTTACGGGCAGATATCATCAATCGCATTGGATCCCATAGAAAAGAAACCCCTCTACCACTTTCATCCCGGCTCTTATATACTCTCAGTAGGAAGCTATGGCTGTAATCTAAGGTGCTTGTTCTGCCAAAACTACTCTATTTCAATGGAAGCTCCCAATACAGTGTACATCTCTCCCGAGAACCTGATATACAAAGCATTTGAGCTTAAAAAATCAGACAATATCGGACTGGCATATACCTACAATGAACCCCTTATAAACTATGAGTATGTACTGGATTGCTGTAAGCTGGCAAAGGCAAAGAATCTGAAGAATATATTGGTGACGAATGGATACATCCGGGAAGAGCCCTTTAAAGAAATCCTCCCCTATATCGATGCCATGAATATAGACTTAAAGAGCTTCTACAATGATTTCTACAGAAAGATTTGCGGCGGTAAAAGTGATTTTGTTAAAAATACAATATATACAGCAGCCACATCGGGATGCCATGTGGAAATTACCACTCTGATTATCCCCGGATTAAACGACACCGAAAAGGAAATGGAAGAGCTCTCATCATGGATAGCTGATATTTCATCTGATATACCACTGCATTTATCCCGTTTCTTTCCACGATACAAATTAACTGACAAAGAATTTACACCCAGGGCTACTCTCGATAAGCTTGCCCAAATCGCCGGAAAACATTTGAAATATGTTCACCTTGGCAATGTCTAAGCTTTATTTTAAATATTCCAGTATTACACTCCACTCTTTTAATAGCCGGTCTAAACTGTATCCGGCATTGGCAGGACTGGTGGAAGGAAGAAATATAGCTTCCATCCCTGTTTGATGATAACAAAATCTCCTGTACAATTCCTGTGCTTTTCTGCCGTTGGCAAACACAGCTCTTATTCCGGCCGCGGCAAAAATTTCTGAAAGGTCGTTTGGAACCGGATTCATAATAGAACTATCCTTTGATTTTTCAATCTCACAGCTTTTTAAAACATCCCAGAGAGCGATATTATTGTTTAACAGCAAAGACTTTTTTTCTTCTATATTTTGGGGCAGATCATTTTTGGTTAAGTATGATAAAACTTTCCAAAACCGGTTCCGTGGATGCCCATAATAAAAATTGGCCTCCCTTGAGGCTACTGACGGAAAAGTACCCAGTATAAGTATTTTTGAATTACTGTCATACACAGGACTATAAGGATGTATCAGTATAGTATCATCACCTTTCATTTTCAGCCGCGCTTATACTGTCAATAACAAGCAGTAAAGCCTTTAAAAATCTCTCATCATCTTCCTTGCTTCTTTTTCGTATACTTTTTGTTCTGCCCCCCGCCCTTCTTATTTTTTGTCCTAAATGGCGTTCGAATAACAATCTGTCTATATTTTCCGAAGAGAAAATTAATCCATTCTGGTTGAGCACCATGGCGCCTTTACCAAGAGCCATGGCAGCAACACCGTAATCCTGTGTTACAACAATATCATTTTTATTTGTCAGATTAATCAATGCAATATCAACACCATCCCTGGCCTTATCAACAGTAATTATCTCAACATCCTCATAACTGCCGTTATATTGCCAGGGATGACTTGTATCCATAATCAATTTAACAGGAATTTTTCTTTCCTCTCCGGTTTTAATTATAATATCTTTAACAGGGCATGCATCAGCGTCAACAAGTATTTTCAAAACGTTCCTCTTTCTTAATCCACAATTACCTTCTTAATGGCAGGAATAACAGCAAATGTTATGGCACCGCCTATGATAGCAGTAACCAGCTGGGGCCAGCTGAACAGTGTTGTCAGGGTGATTGCGACAGGCTCGTTTACCTTCATAAACCATAAGAAAGCTTTTACAGAGGCATACAGAAATCCTGCCTTTACAACTGATCCTGCGATTATCCCCGCTATACGGTTTTTCTTTTTAATTAATGCATAAAGTAGCACATATACTATGTTTCCACCTATTATAAAAGGCGAGAAAGCCAATATGACAGGTGCTATAGGGGCTTTATTTGTAAGAGCTGATACAAGCGGAGCGATTACCGAGATGATAACTCCTCCCAAAATACCGGTTATTTCGGTGGCAATAAGTAAAACTGCATTAACCACGGGACCCACTATGAAATTATTGTGAGGTCCCATAAATCTGCCTAAAAACTGAAAAATAATCGCTATTGCCAACAAAAGCGAAACTCTTGTTATAAAACGTATCCTTTTGTTCATATTCCATGCCTCTCTGTCCTTATTTTGATACCTTATTCCAGTTTTATTATAGCACAATATCATAACAGAATTTTGCCTATAAAAGTCACTCAATGAATTATTTTCAGGTTTAAATTAAAGGTTTTATATAGTACCATAGAAATATCTTTTTTTAGATACTTAAAATTTGTATAAATTAAATTTCATTTTCGGATCAACAGGCTAAACATCCGGGAGCTACTACCTTGACTACATACTGGAGGAATAAATGAACATCATAGTACATCTTATGTTTGCCATGACATTAAGGCGCCAGATAAAAAGGACCATGGGAATAAGACTTAATCTGCCGGGTTTTCTGTATGGAAATATACTGCCCGATATAAGCAAAAAATACGGAGCACATCCTCATAAAATGAAAGAAGCTCTATTGCATATTATAGATTCCAAGGATAATCTGATAGACCAGCATAATAATAAGTATTATTCCGGTTACCGGTTTGCCAAAGAGTTGGGTGCTATTAACCACTATCTCTCTGATTTTTTCTGTCTGCCCCACACAGAAAAGTATCATAAAGGCAAAATATATCACCAGTACTATGAGTTTATCATGATTGCACACTATAAAAAAGGGCTGAGAGCATACCGTAAAATGCTGAATAATAATGATAAAGTATTAAAACCCGCTGAACTTAAAAACTTCATAGTTGATTACAATAAAGAATATGAGGACAAAAAAGTCTCAGACGTAAATGACATCAGGTACGCCCTTTTTGCCGGAATAAAACTGATTGAGTGTATACTTGCTCATACTGCGCAGGCATGCCCGTTTTCCGGTAAAAAAGTTAATATCGGGGCTATTAATGCTTAGTAAGCAATTTTGCAGGAAAATTTTATTTATAAAAATTTGCGTCCAAAAATCTTATAACCCGAAGTCTCCTGTATTGCTCAGGAAAACCTGAAAATTCGCTTAAAGGCGCATCAAGCCTGTCATAGCTATGGCAGCATATTTTGATTTCACTGGGAATTATTCCGCTTTCAGTGACATATAGAGAATGCCCGTAACGGTAAGGGGCATAAGATGCCACCACCAGCTGGATAATATCCCCTTTCTGAATTATGGACGGTCTGAGATCCTTCCACTCACCCTCAAATATCTTTACTGCTTTAGGGCCATATGTTTTAGGTGCCAGAGCATAATCATAAAATTCCACAACACGGCACCATTTATTTGAACCTGAAAAATATACCGAACCGAACCATACTGATGGCACCATTCTTACCATTTCTTTTATACGTTTAATGTTTTCATTAACTGTTCTTAAATCAAATCCTTCAATCCATCCTCCATATGCTGCCCATACACATTGACTGCAGAAATTGGCGCAGTCACTTCCGCTTCTGTCGTAAAAAAACAGGCGTAATTCTTCTGGTACATTGAAGTAATCTGCATAAAACCGGGCATAAGCAATACCCCTTTCAGGATTATAGTGGAACAACATTTATGTATACCTCTTAATAAATCCTTCTGTAATATAATATGGATATCAGTGAAAATCTTTTATTAATCCATCATTATTTAACTTCAATCACCATAGACTTTTAATGGCTGACCCTGTTTAAGCGGGATATTACTTGAGCTGAAGGTGATTTCTTGCTGGTTATTGTCAGAAGGAAGTATGTAACAATCGTTGGTCTGATACTTGCTTGCGTGATTTTAATACTTGTTTTGCATGGATTTCTTTCGGCAAGTGTACTGTCCAGATATACAATAAAAATCACAGAAGATGAAACAGAAAAATTTATTAAATGGGTGGATTTTAATGTGCCCTATTCTCTCCTGGAAAAAACACTGAACCTCGACATCAAATCTTACGGGAAAGAACCCAAGCTTAATTGGATTGAGCTTTTGGCATACCTTGCCGCTAAATACGGTGGAAACTTTAAAAGATATAAAAGCTCAGATCTGGATAATTTGGTAAAAAGTCTGCAGGAAGGCAAGACCATGGACGAACTTACCAAAGACATGAAATATTATTCTTATTATCTGGAGGCGTATACTGCAGTTCTGGGTGGTTTTGTCGGGGAGTTTGAAATTGAAGAAGAGGATAAGAATAATCCTGGTAATAAAGTCTTTGTGAAAAAATACGGTCTTAAGGCTTTTTGCCCGATTGCAAAAGGTTTCGGTTTCTCCCACTACGACGACTTTGGAAACAGCCGTACATACGGATATAAGCGCAAACATTTGGGCAATGACCTTATGGGAAGCATTGGGACACCGATAGTTGCAGTAGAATCAGGTATCATTGAAGCAATGGGCTGGAACAAATACGGCGGCTGGCGCATTGGCATCCGTAGTTTTGACGGAAAGCGCTATTATTACTACGCACATCTGCGCAAAAATCATCCCTATAATAACACACTTGCCGAAGGACAGGTAGTAAAAGCCGGCGATGTTATAGGCTACTTAGGTATGACGGGCTATAGCAACAAACAAAATGTAAACGGTATTAAGACACCGCATTTGCATTTTGGTATGCAGCTTATATTCGACGAAAGTCAGAAAGAAGGAGTAAACGAAATCTGGATCGATGTGTACAATATAGTTAAACTGCTTTCAAAAAACCGCTCGGCAGTACAAAAGGACAAGGAACTCAATGACTATTTCAGAGTTTATGATATCAAGGATCCGGCCATGCCTCAGGAACTCGACAGCTGATTTTTTCTCATTTATCAAAAGCATACAGTCGCAAGTCCATACAGAATTCAAATCTGCCATGATGTTCAAAAAGAACGCAAGGCTTTTTCTGAAGAACAGCCGAGTGCTTCCTTGACCCTGGTGCTTTGAGGCTTTTCGCAACGGAGAATCTTGCATCCATGAAAGACTGAGCCGCGTGCATCTTCAATGTAATCACTGCTCAGCCCGTGGAGGATCTGGACATCATGGCATGCAGTTCGAAATTGATTTCTTTTTTGCAGGGAAACTAAATGAGATTTAGGAACTTCCGCCTGTCTGGCCTGCACAGGCATGTCCCCGGTAACATCATTCCAAGGTTACTAATATAATACTAATGTGCTTAATCAAGCCTTGATTACATTAAGAAAAGGTGATAATTATGCCTATGTCTGCCCGCGAATTATTTGCCAGGATTATCAAATGCGAAGCAGGCGGCGAAGGGGATGCAGGCATGAAGGCAGTCGCCACGGTAGTCATGAACAGAGTTCATATACCCTACGGCGAATACCTGAGAATATGCCAGGGTGATCTTCGTCGTGTCATTATGCAGCCCGATCAGTTCACTTGTGTTAAAGAAGTTGTTGCAGGACAATATAATCCTCAAAATATTTATAATATGACGCCCGATCAGGTACATTATGATATCGCAGACTGGGCATTGGCCGGCAATAAATCACATGCAGTAGATGATTGTCTGTGGTATTACAACCCGTTCAGTCCCCAGTGTGCAACCTATTTTCCTGCCACCCGAACAGGAGTATACTACAACCGCGTTGTCCAGCACTGTTTTTATACTCCTACCATGCTTTATGCACAGACGTAAAATTAAAAGAAAAGAGGTTTATAAATATGAATGGTTCAGCAAAACTGCCAACAGACTACAGACAGTTTTCAGCTCCACCGTGTGCGGGTTGTCCCCCGGGGCAAATGATGTCGGGTCAACAAATGATGCAAGGTCAGCAAAACTACATGCAGTCCATTGTTCCACCAAGACAAGATTTACTGAGACAAACTCCTACAGGAATACCTCAGGGTCCTGATTTTGGATTAGGTCCTGCGCTCCAGCAGGATATGATGCAGCAGCCTGCACCAATGCAACAGCAGGATCTTACGCCTATAGTTCCATGGAATCAGCCCGTTCCTGTAACAACCGAAAGCCTGCAATACATGAACGGATTTATGAGGACACAAATAGGACGAAGAGTCAGAGTGGAGTTTTTAATCGGTACCAACACCCTGACTGACAGAACTGGTACTCTATTGGCTGTTGGAGCCAACTACATACTGATCAATGAAGTTGAGACAGACGATATACTTTTATGTGATTTTTACTCAATTAAATTTGTGAAATTCTATTATTAATAAAACTATTTTTTAATACACTATATGATCAGTAAAAGAACCGGAATCAGACCGGTTCTTTTGCTTATATACGCTTATTTCTGTACTTTTCAATAATATCAAGGATGACTCCGGTTATAAGTGAGATAAACATTACTCCTATTGCCAGAAAAGCAATAATAATATATGCAAGATCCTCCATGCCGGTGGAAAAGTACACAGCCTTGATAAAACATAGTAAACCCACAATTAAAAATACCAGGGTAGGTATATATTTAAAAAACTTGCCCGGTCTTGAATAACGCCATATTATAATTTGAAGAACCGATATTGGCAATCCTATCGCCAGTATCATCAACATAAAACGAAGTTGTGGCAAAATTATCTCTCCCCTGTCAGTTTTCATCTACTGATATTGATGTTCCATAAGCTGAAAGGCTGAAATCTTTCTCAGCCTGTATTAATGGAATACCATAAAAATTCATCCTGTTTATATCTGTTTCGCCCAGTCCTTTTTGTCCGGCTTCATAAAGGTAACGGACAGCCTGGGGTTTAAAGCCCAAAAGCCTTGCTCCAACGGTATCAACGGCAAATGGATCCGTTCCTGCAACAACCAGCCCGGTATGTTTTGGAATACCTTTTCCCGGACCTGTACCAATCATGGCTGGATTGGCACTTACTACCGACAAATCTATGGGCAAGATTTCTGACATTGCCCTTATAAAACCATGTAGATCATTGTGTATACCTGTATTTTTCTTGGGGGTTCCATGTTCAGCAGAAGGTGGCCATGACATGGCAACATTTTTAACGGTCCCTGAAATGGTTCCCTCTTCATGTATTTTCAGCTGGGTAAAAGAAATCATGCAGGTCATCTCTTCATATAGCTTATTCAGATTAGTGGAAGATGGCATGCTGTGGTTGATGTTAACCCTGATAAAAGGTCCCTCATTTAAGTCAATAAACTCGCAACTCTTTTCCGAAATAATATGTCTGTACCTTTCCAGAACCTGCTTTGTATTGCCGCCGCCACTGCCTGTGGCAATTACAATTCTTTTAGGATTCCGGGACTTTACAAAGTCTATGAGAGTTCCTAAGCTTTCTTCCCCTACAACAATCCCCGTATCGGGTGTTTTGTCCTGGACCCAGTTTGGAATAATTGCGACTATATCATTTTCCGAAATTAAATTATCTGCATTCAGAAGTTTCAGACACTCAGTAATTGCGGCTGATTCATTGCTGTTCTTTGATATAGCTATATCTGCTGTATTTCTTTTCCTGCTCCTCATAATATCACCTCTATGGGAATATTATGAGCAATTTTCGCAAAACTACTTTACTTATAATTGGAAATATAGTTGCGATCCAGAGTAATCACAGCATGATAAGAAGGATCTATTTTATATATTTCCTTCTGAATTCTATCCCGTATCTCATCCCCTTTATCAGAATACCGGGACGGAAGAACCACATCAAAAATTAGTTTGCAGTGTGTTTTGCCGGCCATTACCCTGAAATCATGCATGGATAAAGTTTCATCAATATTTTTTAAGATATCATTTACCTTTTGTTTCAAGTCATTGGTCAGCTCATCATCTGTGACCACAGGATCCATATGTATGACCAGATTAATATTGAGTTCCTTTTTAACATCCCTCTCAATTTTGTCAATAATATCATGGCTCTCCATAAAATCTTCTTTTGCTGATACCTCCACATGTACGGATGCATATTTTTTATTCGAGCCATAACAGTGGACTTCCAGATCATGAAGTCCTAAGATTTGAGGATAGCTTAAAATCTTCTTTTCCAAACTTTTCACCAGATCAGGATCAGGCGCAAGACCCAGCAGAGGATTCAAGGTTTCGGTCACCAGTCTGTATCCTGAATAAATTATAAAAACAGCCACTCCTACACCCATATAGCCGTCAACCTGAATCCCGGTAAAATGCGCCAGCAGGGTTCCTGCCAGAACAGCCGATGTAGATATAACGTCATTCATACTGTCCTGACCTGTCGCCATAAGAGCCGTAGAATCAATTCTCCTTCCTAATTTTTTGTTGAATCTGCTCTGCCAGAATTTTATTGCTATAGCTATAACAAGAATAATTACAGTCAGATAGCTGAAATTTATGGGATCGGGTTTAAAAATCTTTTTCAGTGAGTTTTTTATAAGTTCCAGACCTAAAAGTATGATTATGACTGAAACTATAAATCCTGTGATATACTCAGCTCTTGCATGGCCATAGGGATGCTCTTTGTCGGCCGGTTTTCCGGAGATTTTAAATCCTATCATAGTTACAACAGATGAAGCCGCATCCAGAATATTATTTATGGCATCGGCAGTTATGGCAATACTGTTATAAACAATACCAGCAACTAATTTTACTGCAAATAAAAAAACATTGGATATTATTCCAACAATGCCTGCAAGTTTTCCGTACTCCGCACGTACCTGCGTGCTTCCGATATTTTCATAATCTTTTATAAATAATTTAACAAGCCAATCTGTCATGCTTTTTTATCTGCCTCCATACAACACATTTTGTTCCTTTAATGTTACATCTTTTTTATTCTTATTACAAGAAATCCACTATATGTTTTGCTATATTTCATTCTATTCTGTTTATTTGCCTGCCGCCTCCCTTAACTGATGTCTTTTTATTGTTTAAAGATGCGTCAATCAAGCATACAATAGCGCTTTCAAGCCTTCTGTCCCGGACTTTTTGAACTTTTATCAGAAGACCATATTCTTCAAGCTCTGGTGTGCTGTCGTCATCGGGGATATTACCCAGCAAACCGAAAACAAATCCTCCAAAAGTTTCATATTCGTCAACCGGTAAATACACCCCGATTTGTTTTGCTACTAATTCCAATGGCGCGGAACCCCTGATTTTCCAGGTGGTAGTATCAATTCTCTCTATTTCAGGCAGTTCATCCTTGTCGTCATATCCCAAATCTCCGACTATTTCCTCAATAAGGTCCTTCATGGTGATAATCCCGGACATGCCGCCATATTCGTCAAGAACGATTGCAAAATAGTTGCGGGTCACGCGCATATTTCTGAACAAAATATCAGTTCTTACAGTTTCAGGCACGAAATAGGCGGGCTTTACTGCTTCCTTGAGCACCAGTTCCTTGGTTCTTTCTTTCATTCTGAAAAAATCCTTTATGGAGAGAGTCCCTATAACATCATCCACTGTTTCGCCACAAACAGGATATATGGTATGTCTGCTTTCAAGAATGGTTCTCTCCCATTGGGATATGGGTTCATCCATCCAAAGAATGCATACCTCCATCCTGTGAACCATGACTTCTCCAGCTGTTTTATTGTTAAATTCAAAAACATTTTCAATCATATCCCTTTCGTCCGGATGAATAGACCCTCTTTCACTGCCTTCATCTATCATCATACGGATCTCTTCTTCCGTCACTTCATCATCATTGGCATTGGGATCAATTCTCAATAACCTAAGAATAGCATTTGTTGAGATGGTCAGAAACCAGACTACCGGTGCAAATACCCTGGATATGAAATATATGAGCCCGGACATAACGAGAGCCAGTTTTTCGGATTTTCTCATGGCCACTCTTTTAGGAACCAGCTCGCCTAATACAAGAGTAAAGTATGAAAGGATTAATGTTATGGTTATAACAGAAAAAGTTTTGAGACTGGCTGGAGGAATTCTTACGCCTTTTCCTATAAGCCAGTTGACTAAGCGATCCGAGAAATTATCCGCAGCAAAAGCACTTGCCAGAAAACCTGCAAGTGTTATTCCCACCTGTATAGTCGCAAGAAAGCGGGCAGGCTGAAAAGTCAAGGTTAAAAGTCTCTTAGCCCTTTTATCGCCTTGACCGGCAAGCTTCTCAAGTTTACTGTCATTCACAGATAAAACAGCTATTTCAGCCGAGGCAAAGACAGCATTTACAAGTATCAGAATCAATTGCAGAAGCAGCTGCCAGGTCAGAGAATTTCTTTCATTCAAAGACAGACCTCCGCTATTCCTCTTCAGCTTTTTCAAAAACTCTTCTTATATCGTCCTTTTCAGCTGCGCCTTCATGCACTTTTTCATCTTCCACAAAGTAAGTCGGAACATAATAGTAATCATATTCCTCAGCAAATTCAGGATATAAATTTTCATCAACTATTCTGACAGGAATCTCTTTATATTTGGGTGTTTCTTCCATAATTTCCTCCATATATCTCAATGCTTTCTTACAATAAGGGCAGCCTTCAATAATAAACATCAATACAGATTTCATGGCAAAATTTCACCTTTTTCCCTTATTATTATGTGTAATGGACACCATTTCATTCAGTGCAGGTCATCAATTATTTCTGCATACATTTATAAAGTTCTCCATTACTTTTATTTCATTTTCCACATCCTGCTCCATCCCTCTTCCAAGCCGGTCACAAAGTCCTAAAAGGGCAATTTCTTCAATATCTACCTCTTCTTTCATTTTTTCAATATTGCTAAAGGGCAGATTTTTAGTGACAAACAATATCTGCATATGCCAGCGAACCATTCGCGCCACTTTTTCTGTAAAAATTTTGTCTTCATTGAAATATTCAAGTAAAGAAACAGCTAATTTCTCACCTTCTATATCATGATTGTAGGAAGTAATCCGCCCTTTTCTAAGTTTGGTGGTTGTTGCCTTCCCCAAATCGTGCAGAAGGGCGGACCACATAAATACCCTCGATTCCCTGCTGAAAGTTTTTACCCGGGCAGCATTATCCAAAACAAGCAGTGTATGATTCCAGACACTACCCTCCGGATGATGCGTGGGTGATTGCTCTGTTTTTTCTAACCTGCTTATCAGGGTGAAAGGATATTCGTTTTTAAATAAATCATTTTCCATGAGTTTCTTAAAAAAACCGGACGGTTTGTCGTCATAGAGCAGGTGCTTATCAATCTCATAAAAAAGTGCC
Source organism: Clostridiaceae bacterium (assembly GCA_012521615.1). Classification (GTDB taxonomy): domain Bacteria; phylum Bacillota; class Clostridia; order DSM-8532; family DSM-8532; genus DTU059. The sequence continues at coordinate 12,934 of JAAYMA010000061.1, forward strand.
TGTTTCCTGCTTTGGATTTCGCTTATCATTTACTCCTCCCGGGGTCTGTCTTACATGACTATGTAAAATTGTGCATGTACATGTGGAACTATTACTGGAATATATATTAATTATTAGTCTTAAAGAATTATTTATTCCATCAGGTATTCAAACCTTATTGCATTCATTGCAGTATCCGAATATTTTCAGTGTATGACCTTTTACAGAAAATCCGAAACGATTTTCCAATGACTTTTCATATTCGCTTAACGGGCAGCCTTCCACTGAAAACATATTCCTGCATTTTATGCATATAAGATGGTGATGATGTTCCTTCTTATTTACCTCATAAACAGCTTTGTTGGCACCGGGCAAGTTGCTTTGAATAACAAGACCGTTTTCCACCAGTGTATCCAAAACCCTGTATACTGTTGACATGCTTATAGATATATTTTTTTCTTTAAGATTAATAAATAAATCTTCTGCACTCACAGGAAACCGGCTTTTTTCAAGTTCGGCAAGAATAGCCGTTCTGTGTCTGGTACTCCTGAGATTACGCTTTCTCAATATCTCCCTGTAAATTTTTTCTGCTTCCATATCATTGTTCCCTCCAGCATGCTTGCGCCAGCACCAGTATATACAGCCTCTTGGCCAGCTTGTTTCTAACCTGCGAACCTTCCTCTTAACCAGGAAGATATGAAAAATATTACAGCCAATATCAATACTATCGTGGCGCCTGTAGCAGTTTCAATGTAATAAGAGAGGATAAGCCCTGTTATTCCCGAAAAAACTGAAATAATGACAGCTATTAAATGATATTGCCTTTGATTACGGGCCAGATTTCTTGCAGATGCAGCAGGAAGAACCAGAAAAGAGTTGATTACCAAAAGTCCTATCCACGGCATTGATACAGCTACTGTAACAGCAACAAAACAGCTGAAAACAGCTTCATACAAAAAAGTATTTATGCCTCTGCTGTCTGCCAAAGATTGATTGATGCTTACAAGAAGCAAACGGTTGAAAAAGACAAACCAGAAAACAAATACCACAATTAATAAGATAAAAAGAAAGAATATTTCTTTGGGTGTAATACTTAAAATATCGCCTATCAAATATGAATTAAGTTTAGCAAAACTTCTGCCACCTAAAGTTACAAGGAAAATTCCCAAAGCGACTGCAGTTGCGGAAATGACACCAATAACAGTATCCCCCGACAATTTGCTTTTATGTTTTATAAGAGCAATCAAAAAAGCAAATAACAGGGAAAATATGATCACTGAGCCCATGGGAAATCCGAATCCTATTAACCCGCCAATTACTACACCTGTGAAAGCCCCATGGCCCAATGCATCAGAAAAGAAAGCCATATTGTTGTTTACAATCATTGTTCCAAGCACAGCAAAAACAGGGGTCAGCAGAATAATTGCCAACAGTGCATTCTTCATAAAAGTCATCTGACCATGCTGAGCCCATTCAAAAGGCAGTATTTCAAATATTCTGTACCATACTTCCATTAATACTCACCTTCCTGTCCCCTGTTTCTGCCGAATCTGGCAGAGAAAATCTCGTAAAAACTCTCACTCCCAAGCACTTCTTCAGGCCTGCCGCTGGCAATAATGGTCCTATTTAAGAGAACTACACGGTCAGCATATTTTTCTATCATATCTATATCATGGGATACCAAAATGATGGAAAGGTCGTAGGCTTCCCTTAAAGTCGAAACGTTCTCATAGAACATTTTCAATCCATTCTGATCAATCCCTGACACAGGCTCGTCCAAAAGAAGAATTTCAGGAACAGGGTCCAGGGCAAGAGCCAGGAGAATCCTTTGAAGCTCTCCACCGGAAAGCTTTCCAAGCTGCCTTTCCAACAGATGATCTGCCTTTACCTTTTTAAGTCTTTCCCGTATCTCAGAAACTGCTTTTTTCGGCCTCATAAGCCAAACAGGTTTAAAACCGCTGCATGCCAGAAACAAATCTATGACACTGGTTGGTGACGTAGGATCCAGACTGATTTTTTGCGGAACATAGCCCATAACAGGAGGTTTATTACCTGATCCGTCTGATTTCATAAATTTAATCTTGCCCGTATGGGGAACCTGACCTAAAAGGGCTTTTATAAAAGTAGTTTTCCCCGCTCCGTTAGGACCTATAATTGCAGTTAGTTCCCCACAGTGAATGTGGAGATTGATATCTTTAAGAATCTCCAGAGAACCAATTGTGACTCCAAAATTTTCGATTTTCGTACAGCAGACTCCTCTGCATTGTGGACATTCTTTTTTTTCACTCATATTAATTTAACGCCTCTTTCAAAACCTGCAGATTTTCAAGCATGGCTTTTTCATAGCTGTCAGGCGCCGCGTCCTCAGAACCTGATACCACAGGATTCAAAAAATAAAGTTTTGTTCCGGTCTGCTCTGCTATTAATTCGGCTTTTTCTGCGTTGTGCGGCTCTGCAAAGAGCACCTTTACACCGGTTCTTTCAATTTCCTTAATAATTTGTGCCAGCTCACCTGCACTGAAGTCAGAACCTGATTCATCTTCTATAACAGCCGCAATATTTAAACCAAACTCTTGCGCAAAATACGGAAACGCTTCATGAAAAGTTATAATATCCCGCTCAGCGATACCTTCCAGCTCATTTTGCATTTTTTTCTTCAATGCCTCAAGCTTTTCAATATATTGAAGTGCATTCTTTTCATATTGTTCTGCATGAACCGGATCGGTCTCTTTCAGACCATCTGCAATATTTCTTATTTGGCTGATTGCTCCTGATACACTGACCCAGACATGAGGATTTATTGTTCCGTCACTGTTTTCTATAAGCGGAATATCTTTGGATGCTTCAACGAGTTTCAGGTCGGGGAGCTGGCTTATCACCTTGTCCAAAAAATCCTCCATCCCTGCACCGTTATACACAAAAATATCCGCATTCTGCAATGTTTTCAGGTCTTTTGTTGTAAGGTGATAATCATGAAGACAACCTGCCTCGTTCTGTGTCATATTTACAACCCTGACATCTGGCACGTCAGCCACAATATTTAAAGTAAAGACATACATGGGATAAAAAGAAGTTACTATAATAGTTTGATAATCATCCCCATCTGTTTTATTACTGTCCTGTTTAGAGGAGCAGGCTGAAAATACGGTACTTATCAATAATAACGCAAGAATAACCAAATTTAACTTATGATATCTATTATAAAAATAATCTTTGAACATATTTCCTCCTAAATGAGAATCATTCGCATTTGCATCTTAATAGTATTATGAACTAAAAAAAGAAAAAATAAAAGTAAAAATAAAAAAAAGAGCTGAAACTATTCAGCTCATAATAACTCAACTGATAAATATGCATAGAAACAATGCATGGGGGCTTGAGAGGGGGGTGTTTTGAATGTATATGATATATTTTTTTATTCAGCAGAAAAGATATTTATTGAATTAATATGCTCTGCAGCACCTGTTAACTCTTCTTTTTCTGCAACAACACCTCCTGCGACGTCTACAGAATCTGAAACAACACATAATGTTCTCTCCTTAGTACAAGCTTCTGATATATATTATTCAAATCCGGGACAAAAAGTTCCAATCTTACAGATTATTTTCGGAAAAAGCCCTGATTTCGACCTCTTTTTTCTTAAAAAGAAGAAAACCATGCATAAAAAAAGAGAGCCTTTGCTCTCTTTTTTATTACCAACGATTTTCGCCGTATTCTCTGTTTCTCCTTGCTTGCTTTCTTGCTCTTCTGCATTCGGGGCATCTTACAGGATCATTTTCAAATCCTTTTTCCTTATAGAACTCCTGCTCGCCCTCAGTGAAAACAAAATCGGTGCCACAGTCTTTACAATTGATAACTTTATCAGCCATTAGTCAATTACCTCCTTAAATTATTTGGATCAAGACCTTCTTTTCATACACTCCAAATAATTAAGGAGATATAGATTAAGAAAGATTGGATCCATGATATTGACTTGTTTAGCATTCAGTATAACACGATTATCCCAACATTACAAGGAAAATATATTTTTTTACTATTTCTGCATGCTATATTTCCGGCATTTACCTAATTGGCTTTTTTCTCAGTAAGCCGCAATGTATCTGCCACCATTGCAATAAATTCTGAATTGGTGGGCTTTCCTTTCTTAGTATTTATTGTATATCCGAAAAGTTTGTTTATTGTGTCTACCTTACCTCTGTTCCATGCAACTTCAATTGCGTGACGGATTGCTCTTTCCACCCTGCTGGGAGTAGTTTTATAAGCTTTCGCCAGTTCGGGATATAAACGTTTGGTGACTGCACTTATCACTTCTCTGTCTTCAACAGCCATCAGAATGGCATCTCTCATATACTGATAACCTTTAATATGTGCAGGAACGCCAACATCCCTCATTATTTTTGTAACCTTGGCCTGAACACTGTCTCCCGGATCTATAGAGGTTTTTACACTGTTTGAAGCTGTATTCTGGGAATCCATTCTAAGTACTGTAGGGCTATGGGTTCTGACAAGTTCTCGAATTCTCTCAACTAAGACACTTAAATCGAAAGGCTTTACAATGTAATAGATAGCTCCCAAAGAAAGGGCTTGCTGTGTAATTGCATCTTGACCTACTGCAGAGAGGACTATAAAGATGGGTTTTTCCTTCGGATCAACATTTTTATATCTTGTTAGCACTCCTAATCCGTCAAGTCTTGGCATAATTATATCCAGAATGACAATATCCGGTTTAGTTTTTTCAATCATCTCAATAGCTTCTTCTCCATTTTCTACTCTTGCTGTAACTTCGATATCATCCTGACTTTCGAGATACTCGCAGATAATGAGCCCAAAAGGAACATTATCATCTGCGACAAGAACACGTATTTTTTTATCCACACTGATAACCTCCTTTGTATATCTGAAAATAATTATATTGTTCAATTCCACTTTTTTCAAGGGAGCTTTTACTATTACCTGCATGAATAGTTAAAAATGTATATTTAGAGCCTATTTGCAATTTGAAGGGTATAAG
>JAAYMA010000062.1 GCA_012521615.1 Clostridiaceae bacterium
CACTGGTATACTGGGATTATTACAATACCGAACCAAAGAAAGTTTCAAATATTCTGGACAAACATCTGTCTTCCGGAAGACCGGTAATATTTGCAGGCGGAGCATGGCGCTGGAAGGGATATACTCCAATGATCGGCTTTTCGCTTTTGAGCAGTCGAGTGATTCTTGAGCAGTGCAATAAAAAAGGTATTAATAATATGTTTGTCACTGTCTGGGGTGATGACGGGGCTGAGTGTTCAGTGTTTACAATTCTGCCGGTGATACAACTTTTTGCAGAAAACAGTTATGCAAAAAACATCAGTGACAATCACCTTGATGAAAGGTTTAAGATATGTGCAGGAGCGGCTCTTGAGGATTTTTTGCTTTTGGATCTTCCAAATCAGCTTGAAGGAAATGAAAAACCGGGCAGGTGTGGAGTAAATCCATCCAAGTATCTGTTTTATCAGGATATTCTATTGGGACTTTTTGATAAACATGTAATTGAAGATGAATACAGCCGGCAATACGCACAATTCAGCGGGCTGCTTAAAGAAGCCGCAGACAGAAATCCCGGGTACAGAAACCTGTTTATGATTCAGGCCCACCTTTGCGATGTACTTGAGCTTAAATGCGATATGGGTCTTAAACTGAAAAAGGCTTATGAGAATAAAGACCATGCCGCCCTGAAATCTCTGACAGAAACACTGGATGAACTTTTGGACAGAGTTTCTGTATTCTATGAGAATATACGCAGTCAGTGGATGGAGGATAATAAACCCTTTGGTTTTGAAGTATTAAGTATCCGGTTTGGTGGTCTTAAACAGAGGATTATAGAGGCTAAGCGAAGGGTAGAGGATTATCTGGAAGGAAGAGTTGAGAAAATAGAAGAATTAGAGGCAGATAGACTTTTCTTCGATGGAAGAAAAGATGCAGGAAAGAACCTGCATCTTGACATACATCAATGGGAGTATATAGTGTCGCCTAATAATGTCATATTTTAAATACTCAGGATATTGGATCTTCAGACCTGGCGTCTGAATTTAACAACTGATGCCTTTATTACAACTGTACCAGTTATATCATATCCTTATATATCCCCGGTGTCGATCCGGGGATAATTATTGCATTTACTGTTCTCTCATAAAAACCCACCGCATCCTCTGGACCTCCAATAATGGCGTAAGCATATCCCAGTTCCTTAAGCCCCTGTAAAGCATATATGAGCAGAGCCTTGCCTATATTAAGACCCCGGCAGTTTTCTGACACGCCTATAGGCCCGAAGTATGCTTTGCAGGTGGCTTCATAGCAGGCAAAACCCACTATATTTTTGTCCTTGTCTACAGCTATTATACAGGTGATAGGCTTATTGGAAAAAGCCACATCACATTCGCTTGCCCAGTTCTCTCCAAAGGTCTCCTTGACATATCGGATAACTTTGGATTTGTTGGGTGCCATGGCTCTCATTATGCGATATCCTTTTTCGTCGAGCTGACTGATCAGCTTTGAATTGTCAGGAAGTTCATAGAGCTTTACCAGCATATCGGGCATAAAAACACCGCCTTATATTTATACATTAAACAAACAGCTAATGGGTTCATAATTTTTATGCATATATGTAATTATCATTATTTATTTCAATACAGTTTCCCAGTTCACATCAAGCAGCGTTTCTGATGCATAATCAGCACCAAGGGATTTATAATAAGGGCCAACACCCAGGGATTTCATTCCACCGGCTTTAGCAGCCTCAACACCTGCAGCGGCATCTTCCACAACCAGGCATTCTTTAGGTTCAAGATTTAATTTTTTTGCTGCCACCAGAAAGACTTCCGGATCCGGTTTTGATTTAGTGATATCAAGGCCGCAGCTGATTTCATCTATTAAAGGAAGCAATCCGGTTTTTTCAATTATCAGGGGTGCGTTCTTGCTGGCAGAACCAACTGCAATTTTATACCCTTTTTCCCGGAGCATTTTAAGGGTTTCAACAGCTCCGGCCAATAATGCTGATGAATCCAGCTTTTGAAGCATTTCAACATAATACCCGTTTTTCCTGTCGGCTAGGGCAACTTTTTCTTCCTGTGAATATTCTTTGTCGCTCTTATTTAAGACTACTTCCAGTGATTCCATGCGACTTACACCGCGCTGTTTTTCGTTGTCTTCTCTTGTAAAATTGTCAATACCAAGTTCTTCTGCAAGCCGTTTCCAGGCTTTATAGTGAAGCTCATCGGTTGAAACAAGAACCCCGTCCAAATCGAAAATTACACCTTTTATCATATGCTCTCTCCTTAAAATGTAATATATTGGTTGGTTGAAGTCAAATAATATAATATGAAATACAGTTTTAAATTCAAATATATTTCAGGTATACCTTAAAACTTATTTATCCTTGCATATTGAACTCTTATTAAGGGAGGGTATGATTTAATGCAATACTTATGAATCTGATCCTAAGAGTTCAATATGCAAGTAAACAGAAATTATGTTGTGGCTATATAATTGAAAGGTCAACTTTCTTTGCTGTAAATCTCAAATTCAGCGACCTGTCCGCCAGTTGCACCTGAGTTCTCAGTAAATTCAAGCTGAACAAACTGGGTTTCTACGGTATCAAATTCAAGAACTACTTCATTATTTCTATCAGGATCAAAAGTGTACTGCTGCATTGGTATTAACTCTTCGAAATTTTCGCCATCATCACTGATCTTTACCGAAAAGGTCTGTGTTCTTTTTGCCCAGATTGAAGCAGGATTAAGACATATTCTGATTGCATGGATAGGTGCCTTTCTCTGAAGATCGACAGTGAGAGTATTGGGATAGCTGTTAGGTGCAGCTTCCCAATAGGAAACACCTACCGCAACACCGTCTATTGCCCTTCTGGCATTATATACCTGTGTAAAACTGCTGGCTGTTGCTTTACCTTCAAGAGCAATATTTGTCCCTTCAGGTATAACCGGAACATATTCTTCTTTTATAAAATCAGGATGTTCCATAGCTTCTGTCTGGTCTGGGGCTTCAACAACAATGAGATTTTCAGGATTCATTTCAATGGACGCATCCTTAATACCAAAAAAGCCATAAACATGGACAGAAATCAGTACAAGAACCAGTAAAATCAATATCACTCTTAATGCTTTTTTCATTTATGTACACCCCTTTCTTATTCAATAGAGATATTCTTTGTAGTTTGTTCATCAATTTCAAATTTGCCGGCTTCAAAATCTGTGATTTTTTCTCCCAATATTTCAAGATTCCGGATAACTACATCCTCAATTGTATGTTCAGCATCAAAGCCTTTTATACGAGAGGGGTTAAACTTCCCTGAAAGAACCTGTACATTTTCTATAGTTACGTTTCGTATCTGGCCTCTGTCCCGGGTAGACGACCAGTTACCGCTCTGGGTAATCCAAAGATCAATAAGGTATGGCATCTCTTCGCCGTCACCGCTTCCAATTTGAGCGTTTTCTACCACAATATTTCTGAAGGTCACATCGGAGACCAGAGCATCATCCGCATTATGTATTGAAATGACGGGTTTATGGAAGTTATTCAATACTGTTATATCCTCAAAGGAAATATTAGTAATACTCGGATCAGGTTTTTTGCCCTTGTTTGTTTCGTACCCGATTTCCATTGATTGGGCAAGATCCGTCCATATCTGTATATTTTTAAAGGTTATATTCTTTGAATTTTTATCATAGTTTTTCACGACCAATGAATCGTCCCAGCTTCTTACAAAACAGTTTTTGACCTCGAAGTTTTCACAGGACTGCAATGTTATACCATCACCATTGGGTCTTGGCGAAATGATTTTTATTCCGTCTATGATACCGTTTTTAGAATTGAATGCCTGGCATACCCATGCATTTGGATTTAATACTATGACATCTCGGATGTTGATATTTTCGCAGTTATCGAATTTAAGCGGAATATAAGCCATTTTCCCCTGCCAGCTCTTGTAATGGGAGCCGTCAATAATACCGCGGCCTCTGACTGTGACGTTTTTGGTGAAGTTTGAATTGACTATACCATGTACTACAGCTCCGCCGGAAATATACAAGGTTTGACCGTCTTCCAGCATAATGGCTTCGATATTCCATTCCCCCGGACCGATATAAACTACATTTTCGTCATCAGGTGAAGGAACATCTGTTTCTATAGGGTTGGCAAAAATATGAAGAGCCCGCTCGGGAGAATCATTAAAGGTTACTGTATAGGTATCAGGTTCTGTAATTGTGAATTTTACTGTATGATTTTCCTTATCGATTTCAGGAGTTATTCCATAGTTCAAAGGACTTATTTTCACACTGTCCAGTTGTCGTCCTGGTACAATAACCTCTATTACTGCCGCGCCTTCAAAATCAAAATAAGTGATTGGAGTTCTGGAAAGCGGGGGAGCATAAGTATTAACCCACTGTCTGGTGTGATTGACATTTGTGTCGTAGACGAAACAGTCGTGGCCATTGACTTTTACTATTGTGTCCGTGCACCTCATAAGTGAGATGTCTCTCTGGTTTTCAGAGGTGGATTTTAAGTCTTCTTCGGTTGCATCCTTCAAAGACTTCGGCCCTTCGTACAGAACAAGTTTGGAATCAGCCAGAATGTTAGCCGATGCTGCCACCACCTTTTTGTTTTTTACATAAATAAGCGAAACTATGATGGCTGCAACTAAAAGAATAATGAGTACAATTTCCGGAATGACGGTTTTTTTGCTCTCGCTCATAATTTCATCCCCTTTTTTATTTGTTACCTGAAAGATTTAATTTAAATTTATATAAAAAATATAAATTTTCTCTGACAGTTGAGTTTCTTGCACAGCTTATAAAAATTCGATATAGTCCCGGTTCTATTTTTATAGCAGTAATTTACAAAATTAGAGTGTAAATTTAAAAAGTTTATTTGTATAATATTCATATTAATGTTAAACTAAAATAAACAGGTTTAACATTAAACTATGGAAAGGACGTTGGCTATGGCAACGATAAAAGATATTGCAAAACTAACTGGTGTCAGCTGTACCACAGTTTCCAATGTTATACATGGAAGGACCGGCAGGGTTTCTGCTGAAACAATAGAAAAAGTCAACAGGGCCATCAAAGAGTTAAATTATGTGCCCAATATGTCTGCCAGGTCTCTGGTATCGAACTCTTCAAAGGTTATCGGCATGATAAATCATATTATTCCAAAAAACCAGGCAAGTTTTATGGACGACCCCTTCCAGTCATCGTTTACAGGTGCCATTGAACGTGCACTGCGTGAAAATGGATACTACCTTATGCTGCGTACCGTTGAAACATCGGATGAGCTTATGGCATTCTTACGAAACTGGAATGTGGACGGACTATTTTTCACTGGTGTTTTCAAGGATCGCTTTTTTGATGTATTATCCACATTAAATATTCCTATAGTATTTATAGACAGCTACGTACATCATCCCAATTTCTGCAACGTCGGTCTTGAAGATTTTAAAGGCAGCTATACTGCAACTAAGCATCTGATTGATCATGGTCACAGACGTATCGGGTTTGTCTCTCCAACTATCAGGGATGGCGGCGTTCTTCAGGAACGTTTTTATGGCTATAAAGCTGCCCTTACCGAGTCTTCCATTCCATTTGACAAACAAATTGTGTTTGAAAGCGAAATGGATTTGGAATCCTGCTTTGCTGTCAGTGAAGAAATTGCCAGGCATCCTGATATTACAGGTCTTGTAGTCACTGCCGATATAATGGCGGCCGGTATAATGGCGGGGTTGCGCAAACTGGGAAGAAAAGTTCCTGATGATATTTCAATAATAGGTTTTGACGATATTCCTTTATGTCGTGTGCTGACCCCAACACTTACTACCATCCATCAGGACATTCATCTTAAAGGTGAACATGCTGTCAATCTCATGCTGCAAAAACTTGAAGGCAAGGAACCAGAAACTGCTGAGGTTATACTTCCAACCTATCTGGTGGAAAGGGAGAGCGTCAGAACCATAAAACCTGATTCAAAATCAGGTTATGGTTCTCTTGTAACAGAAACACCGCCTTTTTGATCCACTTCCACCCGGTGCAGCTTCCCTTTATAGTAAATATTGAACCTTAGCTTTTGCCAGTTGGGAGGAAGCTGGGGTTTTGCTTTTAATTTCTCTTCTTCAAAATATATTCCTCCAAATCCGTTTACTGCTGTCATGTACGCGCCGCCGGCCGCTGCCGGGTGTGTACCCCCAATATATATCAGACCTGCCCATTCTTTTCCTGTTCCTTCAAGATCAGCTCTGGCTGATTTCATGAAAAATGGAAGAGCTTTTTCAGGCATACCGCAGCGGCAGGCCAAAAGACCATACATACAGGCACTTAAAGATGAACCATGTTCAGTTCTGGGCTCATAATATCTCCAGTTGGCCAAGAGAATTTCATGGGGAAAATCGTCAGGGAACATGGCGAGCCAGGTAACTACGTCTGCCTGTTTGATTATCCTGGTATGGGAAGCCACTCCATTGGCACCGCCCCAGTATTCTTTTTCGTCAAGTAGTCTTGACCTGACCTCTTCAAGGCTTGCATCTTCAAGTTTCATATAGCCGTCGAATTGTTCGATTATCCCGTTTTTATCAGGCTGGGGGATATAAATATGCTTAGATGCATCAGTAAAGGATTTTATAAGCTGTGAAACTTTATATTTGTTCTTAAGCCTTTTGGCAGTTTCAGGTTCAAGGTTTTTAACTGAACTTAGAACTTCAACTGCCATGTCAAAGGTATATTTGGCCATGCGGTTTGTATATCCATTGTTATTAACTCTTTCGTGATATTCGTCAGGACCTACCACATCGTGCAGTTCATAAACATTCCGGTTCAATCTTTTGAGCAGTAAAGAATAATAGAATTTTGCACATTCTATAATTGTTTCTGCGCCGCCCTCGTCCAGAATTGTCTTGTCGCCGGTTATTTCTATATAGCGCATGATTCCACGGACAATTGCGGATGAGATATGAATTTGCTTGTCTTTAAAATAAGTTCTTACAGGTCTTTTTGTAAAAACATCAACTACATTGTAATCCGAGCAGGCGTCGTCTCCGGTCTCCTGGCTCTCCCATGCATAGAAAGCACCATCATAGCCATAATACCGGGCTTTTCTAATGGCACCATCAAGAGTGTCTATACGATATTTGATAAGAGTTCTTGCAACCTGAGGATCTGTATAAAGGAAGAAATCCAGCATAAACATTTCTGTGTCCCAGAAAACAGCTCCTTTATAGACCTGGCCGGAAAGCCCCCTTGCAGGGATAGAAAGGCTCTTACTGTGTCTGGGAGCTACAGATATAAGATGATAGATAGAATAATTTAAAGCTTCCATGGCTTCTTTATGGCCTTCTATGAATACTTCTGAAACTTTCCATCTTTCTTCCCATTTTTCAATATGTGAATTTTTTACATATTTATACCCGCTTTTCATGTAGTCATTGATTAAAGAGGCCGCTTTTTGCTCATAATTTTCTGTGTCATTGCTGGTGCATACAGATATCCATTTTTCTATTACGCAATCATGTTCAGGTCTTAAAATAAAGCAGAAATGCCTGAGTATTTTCTTATCTTTTATGGACAGTCTTTTCTCTGAAGGCAGGTTTATACTGCAGTTTTCTGTCACACAGATCTTGTGACCCTTTTCTGAGGTAGTGCCTATTGCCTTTATAAGTCCATCTTCTTCAAAAAGTTCCATATTGCTATAATGGGGGCCGTTGATATCCCAGACATCAGCATCAATACCCGTAATCAATTCGATATCTGCATGAAAATTGGACGAAATTTTATACTTCATGAGGGCAAGATGGGGCTGGGCAAGACTTACAAATCGTTCGGATTCGACGGTAAGACTGCCTCTTGGTGTTTTCCAGGTAGTTTTTCTGGAAAAAATACCATTTCTGTAGTCAAGAGATACACTGTGCTCCGAAGGTTCGCATTCGGGAAGTCTGCAGATTTCTTCATCAACAATTAAATAAGTAAAGAAACCATTCGGGGCATTGACTGACTCACGCCAGCCATTGCCCACCTGATCATACAAACCGGCCATGTTCACTGCAACCAGTTGATCTTTAGTGAATTCCTCGAGTGTACCTCTAACTCCCATATAGCCATTGGCAATGAGAAACTTGTTGCCATTGAATGCTATTTTTTCAGGATAAAAGCCACGTTCAGTTATTTTCCAGTCAATCATTCTATCCTCTCCATTGTTGGGGAATGTCAAAAGTTTCAGGGTCTTTGCTGACTTCAACTATTTCATCGTAAACTTTGATTTTAACAGGTTTTCCATTGATTGCCCTGAAGGATACAGTATTTTTTTCTACTTCAACATGAATTACGGTGTCGAAATAGGTTACACGGAAAGAGTATCCGCTCCACTTTTCAGGAATGGATGGGGCAAAGCTAAGAATATCACCATCCGAACGCATTCCGCCAAAGCCGTATACTATATTCATCCATGCAGCGGCTATGGATGTAGTATGCAATCCTTCATTGGTGTTTCTGTTGTAATTGTCCAGGTCCATCCTTGTAGCAAACTTGAAAAACTCATAGGCTTCATCATGTTTTTTCAGCTGGGATGCCAGGATGGAATGCACAGATGGCGAAAGGGAACTTTCATGAATACACCTGGGCTCGTAATATTCATAATTTGTCTTTATCTCTTTTTCAGAAAAACAATTATTAAACATGAGCATCAACATCAGAACATCAGGCTGCTTAATCATATCGTTACGGTAAATCCTGTCGTATGACCAATTATGATATAACGGGAAATCTTCCACAGGAATGGAATGGATATCGACATGAGGAAGCTTGAAATACCCGTCATGCTGCTCATATAGCCCTGTTTCTTCATCATAGGGGATATACATTTTGTCGGCCATCTCTTTCCATTCATTGAGTTCCTCTTCAGACAGATTCATTTTAGCGATAAATTCTGTATATTGTTTTTCATCATTTTTCTTTAACATGTCCAATACATCCAGAGTGTAATTGAACGTAAAACGTGCCATATAATTAGTATAAAAATTATGGTTAACCATCATCTGGAACTCGTCCGGACCCATTACACAATAATATCCGTATTTGGTCCTGTTTTCAGTCCAGGCGCCCCTGGTTGCAAGCATACGGCATATTTCTGCCAGCATTTCAAGTCCATAATCAAACAAGAATGCTTTATCATTGGACATTTTTTCATAGAACCAGATTCCATAGGCAACCCCGGTAGAGGCCTGAAGCTGGAGGCTTGCATGCTGCCAAAGATCACAGCATTCACGACCGCTTATAGTGGCAATAGGATAAAATGCTCCTTTGCAATCCAGACTCTCTGCTCTTTTCTTTGCTTCAGGCAGGGTATAATAGCGGAACAGCAACAGATTCTTGGCTGCTTCTATGTCGTTGAAAATGAAAAATGGCAGACAATAAACCTCGGTATCCCAGAATGCGTTACCGTTATAAGCTTCACCTGTAAGCCCCTTGGCCCCTATATTGGTACCCTTTCTGGCACCGTGATAGGTCTGGAACATCTGGAATATACAGTATCTTATGCCCTGCTGGTTTAGTTCGTCGCCTTTAATTACAATATCAGAGCTTTCCCAGACCTTATCCCACCACAGGAAATTTTCCAGTTTCAAGTCTGAATAATTCAAATTCATCAGTTCAGTTTTAGAGCTGTTGCACAGGGCTTTAAAAAGCTCTTGTGCGTTTTTATCATCGGGATTGCTGCATACATGGTTGATTACAAGGCGGGTAAGTGTTGCCTCATTGCCTTTTGAAAGCTGAAGTACAAACTCTTTTGCAACAATCTTTTCTTTTTCAGTCAGATCTTTCTGTCCGGAAAAATCACCGGTTATATAGCAGCTTGAAAATACCTGCTGTTTAGTTCCTTTAACTGTTCCTGTTATACTCAGATAACTGTCTTCAAATATCTTGTTTTGGCATTCCCAGAAATTATCGTCGTATGCATAATGCTTTATTGAAAAGTCAAGGCCAAGTATCACTTTAATACTGCCACTGAAGTTTAATGGCTTGACTGATATTTTTTGTGCACCAATATGTACATTTTTCATTGCCAAAAATCGTTCAAATGTAAGCTTTAATTTCTTGCCGTTTTTAGTGTGCCAAATGAAAGAACGAGTCAAAACACCGTTCTTTAAATTCAGTTTTCTTATAAAATTACTGAAATCACAAACATTCAAATCCAGAATTTCATCATCAGCAATTATTCTTGTATATAGCCAGTTTACCGAATTCACCATGAATTCGATGCTGTCTGTTATACCTTTATAGGCAGAACGGGGCAGTTTTCTTCTTTCGTAGATACCGTTGAAGTAACTTCCAAGAAGGGTATCTCCTGAATAATCCTCTTCAAAAAATCCTCTTACACCCATGTATTCATTTCCTAAAGAAAAGACAGATTCGGCCACCCGACCATATTGCGGGTTGAAACCTTCTTCTATAATATTCCATGGATCTGTTTTAAAATATCTATCTGCTATTTTTACCATATCTCTACTCCTTTAATGCTCCTGCAGCAGCACCATCAGTTATTTGTTTCTGGAAGATTAAGAATAATATTGTTGGTGGTATTATAGAAAACAATATTGCACGCAATACTTCCACATCAGTGGCGTTGGATGTTCTGAATGAGAATATTGCTATCATTACAGTCTCTTTTCCTGTTCCGTTCAGAATAAGGAACGGGAAAAGAAAATCTGACCAGGCAGCTGTAATAGTAAAGATGGTTGCTACTGATATAATAGGTGTTGAAAGTGGAACTAAAATTTTCAGAAACACCTGCAGAACATTGCAACCGTCAAGTTTTGCAGCTTCAAACAAATCCGCTGGCATTCTTTCAAAGTACTGTTTGTATAAAACAACTATAAAGGCATTTGCACCATAGGAAAGCCAAATGGGGATAAAGGATCTTGAAAGCCCCAGTCTGTTTACATTGACAAACAGTGCAACAATGCTCGTAGTAGAGGGTATGAGCAGGCTCCACATGACCAGGCCTGTGACAATTTGATGTCCCTTAGGTTTTAATATTCCCAGTACATATGCAATCAGTCCATTAAAAATAACTGAGCATATAACACAACCTACTACCATTATTAAAGAATTTATATAATATTTTATGAATTTTAAATCGTTCCACGTTTTTACAAATACAGAAAAATCGAATTTTGAAGGAAAAATGGTGACTTCTCTTCTGAATTCACGTATGTCTTTAAAACTGGCCAAAAAAACCCATACTGTAGGAAACAGGCATACAAAGGCAATTATCGCACATATTACAACTATACAGATAATCAGGAGCTTTACACGAAAGGAGTGAAGATCAAAACTCCGGATAGCACCATCTTTTTTTGCTGAATAGCTTTTAAAGAACATCTGTCATTCCCCCCTTCTACTCTTTGTCTTTGGTAAGCTTTGTGTAGATCCCGCTGAGCACAATCAATATTGCACAGATTACCACAGACAAAGCAGCTCCCATCGGATAGTTGAAATCTCTGAATGCGTAGTTGTAAGTAAGCATCATCAGTGAAATACTTGCATTATTCGGTCCGCCGTTGGTCATAACCAATGGCTCATATAAAATCTGGAATACTGAAATTATCTGAAGAATTAACAAGGTTTTGGCCAGAGAAAATATGCTTGGTACAATAATGTGGCGTACCCGCTGCCATATTCCTGCACCGTCAATGGTGGCGGCTTCGTATAGCTCACTGCTGATCCGGCTTATACCAGCCATATATATCAGGGATGTTGAGCCGGCACTCTTCCAGGTCATTGTTATAATAATCAAGGGAATGGTCCATTTGGGGTTATTCAGCCAGACCTGTGGTGAAATACCGACTTTGGATAGCAGTATATTTAAAACACCAGTGTTCCCGGGCCTGAAAAAGAAACTCCACATCATGATAGTTGCCATACCGGGAACCATATTGGGAAAATACACTCCTACCCGAAAAAAACTTTTTAAATGTACAGTTTCACTTATCAGTACCGCCATAACTATCGGTACCATAAATCCAATTATCAATGAATAAAATATGTACAAGAATGTATTTCTGAATGCCGCCAGGAAATCAGGGTGCCTGAAAAGCCTGATATAGTTTTCCAGACCAACGAACTCCTGAAGCCTGATACCTTTGGCTGAATAAAGTGAGAGGCGTATACTCTCCAAAAGCGGCTCCCATACAAAGAACGCAAATAATATCAATGATGGAAGCATAACAAGCCAGCCGACCAAATCCTGTCTTTTAAATTTCGTTTTATTGTTTCGATTCAAAGTATTAGCTTTTACCACAATGCCACATCCTTAATAACCGAAGCCTTATTTAAAGCGAATGGGGCTTTAGAAAACCCCATCGCTTTATAAAATATTTACCCTATCTTTTACAGACCAAAATTACTTTTTAAATGTCTGATCAAGCAGAGACTGATAATTTTCATTGGCTTTGTTGAGCAATGCTTCAACATCTGCATCAGGATCGATAATTACAGCCTGAAGAACTTTTGTAATTTCAGCATACATGTCCTGAGTAAGACCAGGCTCTTCCATTCTGAGGTTGCCATCACTCTTGGTGGCATCAAAATAGCTCTGATACATGTTGGTATCAACATTACCGAATTCTTCAATGATTTTAGCTTCCGCATCGAGTACTTCCTGATCAATCCAGCTTGGGAAGCGTGGGATAACGGGAACTCCATTGGCTACTTTATTTTGAGCACCTGCTCTCATACCTGCTATAGCTTCATCTGAAGCAACAGGCGCTTGACCCATTATTTCGAGATAGTTCAGAGCAGCTTCAATTTCCTCGTAAGTAGCATTATTTGCAAATACATATGGTGTACCGCCGAAGAGTGAGTACTGTCCGCCGGGTCCTTCCGGAATAGCACACATGGCAAGTTTATCAAGAGGAAGGCCGTTGACCTGGGTAGGCTGATTTACAGCATCGTTGGCAGCTATGTACATTGCCGCTGTACCGGTTCCAAGAGCGGTAAATCCAGTACCCCAGTCTTCGTTCAATGGATCGGCTGTAAGGACGTCGTATTTCCATTTCAGATCCTTAACATAATTCATGGCAGCAATAGCCTCAGGACTGTTCAGATTAGCTGTAAATGTACCATCTCCATTGTCAATGGTCAGTGTTGCACCGAAACACCAGGCTATATTTGACCAGTGCCATCCGCCGGCATTATCCTTGGCAAGGAGGCAAAGTCCGGCCTGTCCGGTAGCATCTTTGATTTTCTTTGCTGTCTCTGCAAGTTCATCCCATGTCTTGGGGTATAAAGGGTAACCATTTTCATCTACAAGTCCTGCTTCTTCAAAGAGTTCAACGTTAAGCATAATTCCAAGTGCATAGCCATCGCGTGGTGTACCGTAAATTCTGCCATCTTTGGAAAGTAACTCACGTATAGAGGGGTTCATGGCTTTGTCCCAGCCACGGGCCTTAAGGTTGTCTGTTATATCTGCAATGAATTCACCGGCTATCAATTTTTGAGGTTCTGTAAACCATGTCTCAAAAATTGTGGGACAGTTGCCTGCTTCAGCCATAGGTACAAAAGTATCTGTAGCATACTTATAATGTGCAGGTACTACTTCTACATTCGGATAAAGTTCATTAAATCTTTCAACATAGCCTTCATGAACCGCGATGTCATCAGTGAGTGTAGGTTCAGGCCAGATTCCGAGCTTTAAGACAACTTTTTCAGGCTCGGGAGTTGGGCTTGAAGTATCCTGAGATTGTGGTGTACTTGTTGCATCTTCGGTTGTCTCTTTGCCGCATCCAACAGTCAGCGACATAATCATGACCAAGCTGAGGAGCAAACACAACAGTCTTTTCATTTTTTTCATTCCTTCCCTTAAATTTTTGTTTAACGATAAACCTATCACGCCAAACGGCTATGACACAAGTTATACAAAGTTGTCTACTTTGCATAACTTTAACGTTTAACTTATTATAGCATTTTGTTAATTTTTGTGTCAATACAATTTTAAAAATTTTTCAAATATTTCTAACCTTAGAAGGTTTAACGTAGAACCAATAATAATTAATGAGGGTAGAAAGAATTGTTGTCAGTCTTAAAAAAGAACCGATAATAATTCAGGGAGAATAGGTGTATTTATCGGGATGTAGTAATTTTAAGCTCCATTAATAACGCGTTTATCTCCACACCAATCAGCATTATTATAGAAGTAAGTGAAAGCCAGAGCATTAATGCCACTACAGCCCCGAGAGTACCATAAAACCTTGAATAATTGGCAAAGTTGTTGACGTAATACTGAAATCCCATAGTGAATATAATCCATGCAGATGTTGTAAAAACTGTTCCGGTAATGGCACAGCGGAAGCATATTTTTTCAGCAGGCACAAACATGTAGAATGAAAGAAACAGAAGAAAAATAAAAATCTGAGGTATGATTATCCTGAAAACATGAAGCAGTTTGCTGCTTGCTGCCGATGTGAAAAATTTATAAGTAAGATTTATAAGGTATTCCCCAAATACAATACCCAACAGCGCCAATATAATGCCAAGGGCGAGCAGAATAACCCAGAAAATTGATAAAATATACTGGACAATAATATTCCTTTTTTCTTCAATCCGCATAGCTCTGTTAGAAGCCCTCATAAAGGCTCTGAAACCTCCTGAAGCTGAGAATATTGCAAATATTATTGAAAATGACATTAAACCGTCCTGCTGGTTGTCCACAACCTCAATAACAATCCCGGAAATGAGATTGTAAACATCATCGGGCAGAAAATTTCTGAGTGAAGTCAATACCACTGAAGAGTCAAGCTGTGAATAGCCAATCAATGTTATAAGGAATATTAAAAAAGGAAAAAAGGATAACAGCAAAGCATATGTTAAATGATATGCATATTGAGTAATGTTATCCTCGGAACAACGTTTTATCAGCATTTTTGTGAATTTGACAATGCCAATCCTCTTTTTCATGCTAACCTTTCTTGAAGCTTCTAAACAAATTTTTTACTTATAATTATTAATATACACAAAAAAGCAATATATCCCGCATAGATAAGTCTCTGTCAGTGTTTCCATCGACTTTTGAACAATTATGTATTAGTATTATATTATAAAACACTTTGTGCAGGCTTCTTAGCGGCTGTTTAAATCTGCTGCTGAGGTATGCTGTTTAAGCTGCAACTATGATCTGCAACTTAGGAGGTACATCAAATGTTTATACCCGGATTTAGAAGCCGCAATAAAGGTAAAATGGTCATAGCGGCAATATATTATCTTGTAGCTTTACTTTTAGGTTTGATAGATGTAAGTTTTTCACTCTTTACATTTTCCATACCCTTTATAGTCTTTTCTTTTCTGGATTTAATCAAAAAGAAAAACAAAAAATCTCTGTATATTCTTATAGTATCCATTCTGGTCTTTTTAGGTTCGTTGTCTGTAAACTCGGATCAAGGCAAAAACATAGCTTTGAATGATCCGGCACCAGCCAGTACTGCAGAGTTTTCTGAGCGAAATACAGATATATCGGAAAAAGAAATTGAAGAGACAGAAGACACTGGTGGAGAATCTTTACAGGATGATTATTCAATAAAAGAGCAGAACTCAGAAAACAATTCGAATTCATCAACAGGCAATCAGGTAAACGGGACACATCCAACGGGGCAGAAGCTCAAAGTACATTTTATAGATGTAGGACAGGCAGATTCGATACTTATAATTCAGAATAATTCAACTATGTTAATTGATGCAGGCAATAATGCCGACTCAGATCTGGTCACACAATATATAAAAAGTAAGGGAATTACGAAACTGGATTATGTTATTGGGACTCATCCTCATGAAGATCATATTGGCGGGCTTGATGCGGTGATCAATAATTTTGATATTGGAACAGTTATTATGCCTAAAGTGGCAGCAAACACCAGAACATTTGAAGATGTGGTAAATGCAATAAAGAATAAGGATTTAAAGGTTACTGCTCCGGTACCGTTGGATGAGTATGATCTTGGTGATGCAAAGTTTGTTATATTGGCCCCGAACAGTGATAATTATGAGGATTTAAACGATTATTCAATAGTTGTAAAGCTGACATTCGGAAATAATTCATTTATATTTACCGGGGATGCAGAAGCAGTATCTGAAAATGAAATATTGTCCAAAGGTTACAATATTAAGGCTGATGTTTTAAAGGTAGGACATCACGGAAGCAGATCATCCACAACAGAGAATTTCTTAAGAAAAATCTCACCTGACTATGCTGTAATTTCTGTAGGGAAGGACAATAATTATGGACATCCAAGCCAGGAAGTATTAAACTTACTTAAAAAAGAAAATATATCAGTTTACAGGACCGATGAAAGAGGTACAATAATTGCAATAAGCGATGGAAATAAATTATCATTTGAGTTTGATCGGGATACAGATATCCATGGTGGAATGCCTGTACCTAAGCCGAAGGCGACACCGGCATCATCGCCTGTAACCACACCGACACCTGTGACCACACCAAAACCTTCATCTTCGACCCCGAAGCCTTCGCCGGCGACCACACCGAAACCTGCCCCTTCATCCACTCCATCAGCTGCATCAGATTCAGTAATAATAGAAAAAGTTGATTTGGCTGGTGAGGTGGTAACCTTAAAAAATACATCTTCCAGGGATGTAAGTCTTGCGGGATGGAAGCTGGTTTCAGTGGAGGGAAATCAGGTATATTATTTTCCTGATGACTGTATTATAAAAGGGGGTTCAAGATTGACCATCGCATCCGGAAATGCCAGCGGGGATATAAAATGGACAAAGAGGAATATATGGAATAACAAGGGAGATACTGCTGAGCTTTATGATAATAACGGAAAATTAGTATCAAGGAAGTAGGAAAGCTATGAAAGTGATAATTGACAGATTTGAAGGAGATTTTGCCGTCTGCGAAAAAGAAGACCGCTCTATGATAAATATTGAAAGAAGTAATATTCCTCAAGAGGCACGTCCCGGAGATGTGCTCAACATAAGGGACGGGGAAATAAAAATCGATATTGAGGAGACAAACTTAAGAAAAGAGAAAATGCAGAAACTTTTAGATTCTCTTTGGGAGTGAAGGCTTAAAACCTTCACTCCATTTAAATTAAGTTTATTAATATTTTAAAGAGAACCTTTAAGCCAAAGCTTAAGAAATTGAGTAAGCGATATTATTTGCATGATCAGCAATTCTTTCAAGTGCTGCAACCATATTAGTGAATACTACACCCACCTGAGGGTCACAATATCTTTCCTGAAGTCTGTTAATATGGTTTTCAATATAGGTTTTTCTCATATAGTCAACTTCTCTCTCCATACTTTCAACTACATGGAGCAGACTTTTATCGCGTTTGCGGAATACATCAAAGGCTGTCTGCAAAGTAGTAAGGGTTTTTTCTGACATGGCACGCAGTTCAGTCGCTCCTTCGGGAGAAAGTTTTAAATTTTTGTCTGACATGGTCTGGGCATATTGTGCAATGTTTTCTGCAAGGTCACCAACACGCTCAAGGTCGATAATAACATGATGCAGACTTCCCATAATTTTCAAATCTGTTTCTGACAGTTTCAGTCCCTTGAATTCAATGAGGTATTGGGAAATACTGTTACTTAAAAAGTCTATTAGTTCTTCCACCTCGAAAACTTTGTTGATTTTTTCTTCATTTCCTTCAAAGAAGGATTCTGTAGCGAGTTTAAAATTATCATATACAATTTCGCTCATACGGTTTAGCTCTTTGAGTGTCTGACTTAAAGCTATAGCCGGAGTCTGAGTAATTCTTTCATCAAGGTAGATAAGCTTATGCTCTACAGCTTCTTCTTCAGGTTTATCCTTGATAATCCGGCTTACCAGATTAACCATCAGCTTTGCAAAGGGGAAGAGCAGAACTGTAACAGTTATATTAAAAAATGTGTGGAAATTCGCTATTTGGCGAGATACATTAAAGGGTGTCAGGGATGCTATAAAGCTGGTTATATGAGGGAAAAATATCAGCAGAGGGATATACACAATGGAGCCGATAATATTGAACACGAGATGTATTCCGGCGGCTCTTTTAGCAGCTGTATTAGCGCCAATTGCAGAAAGTATGGCGGTTACACAGGTTCCGATGTTTTGACCAAGCACTACAAATACTGCTGATTTTAGATCAATAAGACCCATTGCTGCCAAAGTCTGTAAAATTCCAACTGATGCCGATGAGCTCTGAATAATTGCAGTGAAAACTGTACCTACTAAAATTCCTATCAGGGGATTCTCGAAATTAACAAGAAATCTCTGAAAACCTTCATCATGTCTTAAAGGAATCATTGACTGGGACATTAAATCAAGCCCTACAAACAAGATACCAAACCCTAATACTATCTCACCGATTTTTCGTATGTTTTTCTTTTTTATAAAGAGAGACATAAACATTCCTATAAAAAGTATCATAGGAGCAATATCTGAAAGTTTGAATGCTATAATCTGGGCTGTTATTGTAGTACCTATGTTGGCACCCATTATAACTCCGGTTGCCTGGAGCAGCGTCATTAAACCTGCATTGACAAATCCTATAACCATTACTGTTGTCGCAGAGGAACTTTGAACAGCTGCGGTTACTCCTGCTCCGACGGCTACACCAGCTAAGCGATTGGTTGTAAGTATCTCCAAAGTGCGCCGCATCTTATCGCCTGCCATGTTTTCCAGACCATCCGACATCATCTTCATACCGAACAGGAACATGCCGAGACCGCCCAGTAACAGAAAAATCATTGAAATGCTCATTTTTGACCTCCAGTAAAAGTCTTTTGAATGACAAGTGTGTAAATTGTCCGAAAAATGTGGCATAATGTCGTTTTATGCACACCTTTTCTAATTATAATCGATATTTATTTTTATTAGTGTAAACTTTATGTAAAATCAATAGATGATTTTATAGCAGGTTTTTATATAAAGCTCCGATAAAATTTATTTTCAACCCTTAATTTCTGTCATTTCATATATTTTGTGCACAAAACATGTTTTTAATAGATTACCAGGCGAAAAAACTGCAAAAAGTGTATTGATGGACATGGATTTTTGTTCTTAATATTTGTGATA
>JAAYMA010000063.1 GCA_012521615.1 Clostridiaceae bacterium
AGGGGTGGAATTTACTTTTTCGAATGAGGCTGATATATTCATAACAATAAAAAACATATATCATATTGACAGTTGAATGATTATTCAACTATAATATACTAAAATAGTTGAATGATTGCTCAATTGTTCAAATGTAATATTCGAATCTTAGCAGGATAAGAACCGGGATTTTTGTTTTCGGTCGTGGATTGAAATAATTTGTAGCTTTCAGGAAGGTGGTTGGATTGTCAAAAAAAGATGTTTGTGACTGTGAAGTTATTCACGCAGATATTGTTGAAAATGTAAGGAATGAAATGCCTGATGAAACTGATATCTACAATCTGGCGGATTTTTTTAAAGTACTGGGTGACAGTACAAGAGCAAAAATTATCTCTGCATTGGATATCAGTGAGATGTGTGTCTGCGATCTTGCTGTTTTGCTGAATATGACCAAGTCAGCTATTTCACATCAGTTGCGTGCATTAAGGCAGGCAAATCTGGTCAAGCAAAGGCGGGAAGGTAAAGTAGTGTTTTATTCCCTTTCTGATGATCATGTAAAATCTGTGTTTGAGCTGGGATTGGAGCATATAAAAGAGAAACAGAGTGGAGGTCAGTTATGAAGAAAGTATTTAGACTAAGGGGTTTGGAGTGTGCCAATTGTGCGGCAAAAATGGAAAGAGAGATTGGAAAGCTCAAAGGTGTAAGGGAGGTTTCGGTAAACTTCTTTACCACAAAAATGGTAATAGAGGCTGATGATGAAATGATGGCCGATATTTTACCGGCTACTGAAAAAATCGTTAAAAGAATAGAGCCGCAGGTAATAATCGAAAAAGCATAAGGGGTACCAATTATGAAAAAACGTATATGGAGGATACTTGCCAGCAGTGTCATTTATGTAATGGCTATGGCTTTTAATAAATTGCCTGAAGACATCAGGTTCATCCTTTTTGGACTGTCATATATTATTGTGGGATGGGATATCTTATGGAAAGCAATCAGGAATGTCCTGCGCGGGCAGGCATTTGACGAAAACTTTCTTATGGGTATTGCTTCATTGGGGGCTTTTTTCATCGGCGAATACCCTGAAGGTGTGGCCGTTATGCTTTTCTATCAGATTGGCGAGCTTTTTCAGGATTATGCCGTTGAAAAGTCAAGACGTTCCATTGCTGAAGTCATGGACATAAGACCGGAATACGCAAATGTAAAAAAAGGAAACAGCCTTGTGAGGTTAGATCCTGATGAAGTAGTGGTTGGAGATATCATAGTTGTTAAAGCAGGGGAGAAGGTTCCTCTGGATGGCAGGGTTATTGAAGGAAATGCAATGATTGATACCTCTGCACTAACCGGTGAATCTGTTCCAAGGGATATTGGTGCAGGAGATGAAATATTAAGCGGAAGTATAAATATCAATGGAACAATTTCAATTGAAGTAACAAAAGAATTTTATGCTTCCACTGTAAACAAAATACTCGATATGATTGAAAATGCCAGCAGCAAGAAATCTGAGTCAGAAAGGTTTATTACAAGATTTGCAAGGTATTATACCCCTGTGGTTGTAATTGTGGCGGCTGTTCTTGCAGTTGTTCCGCCCATGATAACAGGATGGTCAAATTTTAACACATGGCTTTACCGGTCGTTGTCCTTCCTTGTTGTATCATGTCCCTGCGCCCTTGTGGTTTCTGTTCCGCTTAGTTTTTTCAGCGGGATAGGGGCGGCATCAGGACAAGGTATACTTATAAAAGGAAGCAATTATCTTGAGGCACTTGCCAGAACTGAAATCGTAGTGATGGATAAGACCGGGACCCTGACCAAAGGTGTCTTTGAAGTTCAGGAGATACATACAAAGAGTAATATTTCAAAGAGTGAACTTCTGGAACTGGCTGCCCATGCTGAAAGTTTTTCCAATCATCCGATTTCTCTTTCACTGAGGCGGGCTTATGGAAAAGAAATAGAATACTCCCGGGTTAAAGATGCCAAAGAGTATCCTGGACATGGAGTTTTGGCTGTTGTGGACGGCAAAAAAGTACTTGCCGGAAACAATAAACTGATGAAAAAAATGGATATTCCTTATTCTGAAGAAAAGGTCCCTGGTACTGTTGTTCATGTTGCAGTGGATAATGTTTACTGTGGATATATTATCATAGCGGATGAGATTAAGGATGATGCAGTAAAAGCAGTAAATATGCTTAAAAAGTCGGTAAATCATATAGTTATGCTTACAGGGGATGCAAAAAGCAGTGCTGAAAAGACAGCAAGTGAGCTGGGCATTGATAAGGTACATTCACAGCTGCTTCCAGCCGATAAAGTAGCAAAGGTGGAAGAATTGATGAAACTTAAATCGACAAAAGGCAGGCTGGCTTTTGTTGGAGATGGCATAAATGATGCCCCCGTATTAGCCCGTTCAGATGTAGGAATTGCTATGGGGGCTTTGGGATCTGATGCAGCAATTGAGGCAGCCGATATTGTAATAATGAATGATGAGCCGTCTAAAGTTTCAACAGCCATGAAAATAGCCAGAAAAACCCTTAAAATCGCGAATCAGAATATTGTTTTTGCAATTTCAGTAAAAATCGGGGTTCTTCTGATGAGTTCAATAGGGCTGGCCACCATGTGGACGGCGGTATTTGCCGATGTGGGCGTAACAATACTGGTAATAATTAATTCTTTCAGGGCACTAAGATGAAGTGCCCTGAAATTTAATATTTAAACTTGTTTACTTTAGTACGGTGATGTGTTAGAATGTCAATGCTGACTTTAAATATTG
>JAAYMA010000064.1 GCA_012521615.1 Clostridiaceae bacterium
AATCCTGTCTTCTAAAGTCAGATGTTTATTCTTATTCATATGTACCTCCAAAAGAGGCACCACCTTAATAACATCATAACCTTTTGAATAACTAAATTCCAGCACAGGCTTTTATCTGTTTTGCAAAAGTAATTTCCACACCAACCTTCTTAGGGGTGGAATTTACTTTTTCGAATGAGGTTATTTTTTTATCCGGAAATATGATTACAAAATCACTTGACATGTTAAAATCATGTCTGTATAATATAAAAGTCAGCGGGGAGCTGACCTGAAAACTTAAAACATGCGCCATTAGCTCAGTTGGTAGAGCACCTGACTCTTAATCAGGGAGTCCCGGGTTCGAATCCCTGATGGCGCACCACATACCTCCTCGTATCAGGGAGGTTTTTTGTTTAAAGGCTGTAATTGCTGGAGGTGAAATCATGGCTAAGGAAGGCATAAAGACAATTGTACAGAACCGCAAAGCCAGACATGATTATTTTATCGAAGAAACAATTGAAGCTGGAATAGAGCTTAAAGGCACTGAAGTTAAGTCTTTGCGCCTTGGCCGTGCTAACCTCAAAGACAGCTATGCCACCATTAAAAATGGCGAAGTTTTTATAGTTGGAATGCACATCAGTCCTTATGAGATGGGCAATAGATTTAATCATGATCCTTTAAGACCAAAAAAATTATTGCTCCATCGTTATGAAATTAATAAACTCATGGGCTATGTTCAACAGAAGGGACTTACCATTGTACCATTAAGTCTTTATTTTAAGAAAGGGAAAGTTAAGGTAGAATTGGCCGTTGCAAAGGGTAAAAAGCTTTATGATAAACGAGAAGCAATAGCCAAAAAAGCGGCACAAAGAGAAATAGACAGAAGAATGAAGGATTATATGAGATAATAATATCGGAATTCTCATTTATTGAAATGCTAAGTTTCAGAAGCCCAAAGAGAATCCTTTTATTTTAATCACTCATATCATTTATTACAAAGTTTTATAATTTGTATAACAAACTATAATAAACCAATACAAAATTACTCCGTTCTGTGTTAAAATAAAGTGTGTTAGCGGTTTTAATATGGGGGCGTTTCGGTTTCGACGGGATTGTTGAAGCAAGAGAAGCGGGTAGTGGATTCTCGTTGGCCACTTAAAAAAACGAGAGATTAAATTAAACGCTAACAATAATAGTTTAGCTTACGCAGCTTAATTATTCCAGCTGCCGTTCTGACCGGGAGGACCACGGCCCGTTCAGAGCGTCGACTCAGTGGTGAACGTGACACGGCAAAGCTTTGAGCCGTGCATGACAAAATGAAGCTACTGAAGCTGTAAGCCTGTTCATGGGCGTACAGCGGAGGGAATGCTAAAACATGAACTGCACCCGGAGATGCTCTTGTGGATATGATTTCGGACGCGGGTTCGACTCCCGCCGCCTCCACCATTCAAAATCACAATTTCATATAAATCAAAACAGTCTCCGAAATAAATGCTCGGAGACTTTATTTTTTTAAAGCAATTGACAATGTTTTTAATCTTTCGTACTTCCAAACACAAGGTGAAACGGCCTGCAAGATCCCTTTACTTTTAATCAAAACTTGTTTATTATGTGACTGATAGGCGGTGTAATACAATGAATAAGTTTGAACGGTTTTTAAAGCACAGACAAAGCCTCCTGCTTCAGTATAAAATGGGCGATATGACAAAGCATGAGTTTCTTCAGGAAAATTTTGATTATATTAATAAACTCGACATAAAACCTTTTTCCAGGATCGATAATATAAAAAAAGCTTTATATAACTATCACTACTATAATGTTAACGCCAAGTACTGGCAATGGGTGGCCAAAGATCCAAAAAACACTCCCAGTGAGAGAAACGCCTGCTTCCGTCAATCTCTTAACTATTACTATCAAAAAGACCGGGCAACCCTTGCACTGCTTCGCCTTATAGATTTTAATGCTGAAGCATACTATGTTAATGTTAAATCCCGTAACTTAAAAAATAAGCTGATCGAGATTGTAATTAAAGATCCCGATATTTTGTTGGAAATAGATCCTTACAATCATATCAGTAAATTTACTGACAACAATTACTTGATACTTCATACCAAGAGTACAAGCGTTGCAAATGTTCTGAAAGAAAACAGGTTAACCGATGATTATATCAATCAGAAATATTAATCATGTGCATCACTTAGCAATTACCGGTATAAAAGCATAGTATGGTCTTAGGAATAGTAATAGTAAAGGACTATATTATGCGTAACAACATTCCATGGGATGTCTGTCCTGATTGGGTCAGATTCAAAAAGCGTAGTGACAATGAGAGATCGGAATTTTCGGCCTGCGCAAAAGGAGATTTAGACTTAGAAAATCAAAGACATGTACACGAATTTTTAGGCAGCACAAAGTTCAAGGATAAATGCGGTGAACAACACAATCACAGATTTGCCGGTGTTACAGGTGAAGCAATACCTACATTGGGAAGTCACAAACACAAAGTTTATGCCAGAACTGACTACTATGGCCATTTTCATGAATTGAAAGATGTATTTACTGGCCCCGCCATAAGGGTTGGAGACGGAAAACATGTCCATTTTGTCAAAGGCGAAACAACAATTGATGATGGGCATGATCATGATTTTCAGTTTGCTACTTTAATTGAAACTCCCCTGCTGCCTAAGGATCGGTGCTGAAATTTCAAGTTTATACCAAATAACTCAAAATAATAGCCTGAAGAAAATTTCTTCAGGCTGATTTTTTGACTGCAGAATATAAAAATTCAATTCAGCTTAAGATTGTCCTGCCTTCTCCCTGATAAAACTTTAAATTCTCACAATCTTCACGGCTTGTCACCAAGGGTGCCTGACCCACAGGCCCGTCCGGTCCCCAGTTTAATATATTGATGACTGCCATTCCGACATCTTCTACCGTCATCATTGACGGTAAAGAGGTTCTGCATCCGTAATTTCCTGCCACATCCAAATAAGAGCGCAGCATCGGTGTATCTGTAGCGGCAGGACAAATTGCATTAACAAGTATTCCACGTGGTTTAAGCTCAATTGCGAGGGTGTCGGTCAGGCTCAACTGCGCCCACTTTGAAGCGTCATATCCCTGTTCCAGGACACCGGGGCGATATTTATCCCTTTTTACATGGTTGGTAATTACATTGATTATTGAACCGCTGCCCTGTTTAAGCATTATGGGCACAACTGCAAGCGAACAGAGGTATGTACCCCGGGCATTCACTGCCATACACTTATCAAATAGCTCAATGGTCTCGTCATAGTCTGAGTTGAAAGCATAAGTAAAATTAAATACACCCGCATTATTTATGAGAATATCAATTCTGCCGAATGTCTCATATACCTTGTTCACTGATGAACGGACCTGTTCTTTATCCGATACATCACATTCAATGGCAAGAGCTTTTCTTCCCAAAGCTTCTATCTCTTTCGCCAGATCCTCATTTTCTTTTACCAGTATATCAAATCCGTCTATATCAGCACCTTGTTCAGCAAGAGCAACAGCTATGCCCCGCCTGATTCCAAGAGCTGAACCGGTTACTATGGCTACTTTTCCTTTAAAGTCCATTCTTTCATCACATCCTGATACAATTTTATAATTAAACTTTTGTCTTAATTATTGGCTTGTTTAAGTGAAGGCCAGGAGAATATTATATATCCTCCTGGCCTTCAGACTAATCCCCCAAGCCAATACAGGGACAGTTACTTCAGGCATGGAAAGCAGGCACGGAACCGTCCCCTGACTTACTCACTTCTTGTTTTTTGAAGCACCTTCTGGTATATACCGATCTGGCCACAAAAAATCGAGTCTTGTTCGCTGTATTTTCCAGCCGCCATTGACCTTTTTGTAGACATCATCGTAAATTCCAATTGTTCTTAGAGGGTTGCGGTCCGGAACCGTGAAATTGAGATCCAAAAGAAACCATCTTCCTTTGGCAGTATCAGGTCCGGTAAGTTCAATCCATGGATTAGTAACAGCGTGCATTACGATAAAATATTGGTTTCCAAACTTATCGAACCATTTTTTGTACTGGAGTCTGATTTCATCTATACCAGTCCAGATTCCCCTCTCCTACAGAGCTGCATCAGTGTTCCTACTCACTTGCTGAGCCCTATCGCCGTATTGTCATATATTTTACTTATGAATATATTTTATCGGCTGCCGGTAACACGAAATTGCTGACACGTTGCTTTACTGCTCATAAAAACCATCTGCGTCTTGAACCAGCAGTAAGCAACCTTTTAATGACACACGCAATTAATATTGCCAAAGAATTTGCAAAAAAAGATGAATACTCTAAGATTATGGCCGATGCGCTACTTGTAGAATTACTTGTCAGTATTAACCGTTTCGTAATAAATAACCTGGACAAAAATACTGAAAAAGAGACAGCTAAAAGCGTATTGGCAGAACTTGTGGATTATATTAACAGTAATTTATCCTCTCACTTATCACTCGACTGGCTTGCTGATAAATTCTATATCAGTAAATACTATTTAATCCGTATTTTTAAAACTGAAATGGGTATTACACCCCACCGTTATATCACACTTAAACGTCTTATCCTTGCAAAATCAATAATGTATTCCGGTACTAAACCAATTGATACCTATCAGGCTTGTGGATTTACCGATTATTCAAGCTTTTATACTGCATTCAAGAAGGAGTATGGGATGTCGCCCAAACATTTTTATAATATTGCAAAAACAAAGAACAAAGGTTATGTTTAAAAGATGAAGAGCTCCAGCAATTGGAGCTCTTTATCAAATGGTGCCGAAGGCCGGACTCGAACCGGCACGCTTTGAGGGCGCGTGATTTTGAGTCACGTGCGTCTGCCAATTCCGCCACTTCGGCCTACAATTCAATTGTTTAGCTGCAGAATATCGCTTTAATATAGTAGCACAAGAGCTAATCAAAATCAAGCATTGATTTTGATTTTATTGTTGTTCGGTTATTTTACGTACTATAGATTTTGCATCATCCTCAGAGGTTATAGTGTATTGTCCGGGCTTAATGGAATTTTCAAGACCCTGTTTTTTTATTATGAGCTCAAATTCAATGGAGCTGTCTATGAGACCTGCCTCATAAAGGCGTTTTGATATATCAGTAAAATCTTCATCCTGGTAAACAGTAAATAACAATGTACCGTCCCGGTTTCTTTTTATATCAGTTCCATTCTCGTATGGATCAATCATTCCAAGATTTCGTGCCCTGTCAATGATCTCTGTGTCTTTTAGCTGTGGTGTATATCCCAAAAAGAAAATGAAACCAATCATTGCTGTAATAATAATGCCAAGACCCATACCCAATAATACACTTTTGCCGTCTATGAGTTTCACTTAATTACCTTCCCATCCTCGAAATCAGCTCTATTTCTCCCTTACCACAATTTAATATCCGCGCAATTTCTGTACAGCTGACCCCTTGATTTGCAAGTTCTATTATTTCACGTCTTTTAACATCAAAGGTTACTACCTTGCTCTTCCGGGAACTGTTAGGGGCAGTTTTGACTGCCTGCTGTCTGCCTTCTTCTTCCAGAATCCTTGAAACTGATTCTTCATCGTACACAGGATTATTACTTCCGGCAGGTTCAGTCCCGGATTTTAGAAGTTCTATTCTGAGATCAGCTTCGGATATTGATTTGGACAATGTTTCATTCTTTTCTTCGATACGGCTGAGAACATAATCAGAATAATTGTTAAGTTCAGAGACCAGTAGTTCTGCATCTTCTATTACCCTGATCAAACTGTCCTTTTTTTCTGCCAGGTCTGTCCGGTAATCATGAAGACGCTTTTTTTCGGCCAGCATCATAAAAAATGAAACCAATACAATGCCGGAACCGACCAAAATAATGCAGACAAAAAACATCGCCATTTTTTACACCCCAATTACTTTTATCATCTGTAAATATTTAAGCTTTTTATCTTATGTAATGTATACAAAAGATATTTATAACCGGATATCTATGGTAGTTCCTATCTTACCGTTTTTATATGCAGGGTTGGACTCTTTTTTACTGGCTTGTTTCTGCTGTTTATTCTTCTGCTTCGGCTGACTGTCATTATTGCGTTCCTGTTGTTTTTCGGTAATAGCTATTTTTTCTGTTTCACTTCTGGAATGTACGCTCTTAGTTTCACGTTCAGCTTGCTGAACTGAGTTTTCTGCCTGCTGCTGCAATTGGCCAATTTGCTTTTGCACTTCGCTGCTTTGAATTTTTGCCATTTCATTAACTTTAGGCATTAGTATCTGGTAATCCACCGGTCTTATTGACATACGGTTCACTCCCCTTTTACAGCGGCCCTATACGAATGTCAGCACCGTCACTGTAGAGAGTACAATATTGAGCCTCCTCTTTAATATACAGCATGCTTTTTCCTATAGCAACCTTTACGCCTGGATATATGCTGTTTAATACCCTGATTCTTCCATTGGCACTTCTCTGCAAAATTTCTTCAATTTCTTTGATTTCTTCCCTATATTCACGGAGTTTTCTCTCATAAAAGAATTTTGCACGGGTGCTTTTGGCCAGTATCTCCCTTTTTTCCATGGTAAGCGGTTGTACCTTGGCCATTTTATTGAGCAGATTAATTGCTTGATTGGCTTTCACATATCCTTCCTCAATTTCAGGCAATTCACCTTTAAGAACTTTGAGTCGCTCCCTCAAGTTTGGATCTATCCCGACTTCCACAACTGTCGCAGTAGACATCTGACTGCCCAAAGTCTTAACTTCAACAAGGTTTCCCACCCGGGCTATTCCGCCTACCAAAAGTCCTTTTCTTCCACCCAGAACTAATTTATTGCCACACTTGACATCGCAATGCATGATTGCTTCAGCATTAATATTTCCGCGTGCTTCCACTTTAGAGCTTTCTATGTACTTTGCCACAATATCTCCGCCGGCTTGCAGAATACCCTTGTTATTGCCGTGCATACCTCGTCTCAAAATAATGTTCCCGCCCGCTTTCAGGATTGCCCCTTCTACAACACCGCCAACTTCAATATTTCCGCCAGCCTCAATCTCAAACCCGGCAAGGACATTCCCCCTGACAGATACATTACCGATGAATCTGATATTTCCAGTAGAATGATCCACATTGTCTTTGACTTCATGAGTGGCAAAAACGCTGATTTTTCCGTCTGTAAACATAAGTTGCCCGTCTATTTCAGCATACAATTCCTGACCATCTTCACTGATTGCTACATTTCTGCCTCGGGGAAGAACTGCCGGTTTTCCGTCAATAGCTTTCAACTCCTGCCCCACTATATTCTTTCCGTTCTTTCCGGGGACAGGCGGTATCAATTCGGCTAATTTCTGACCTTTTGTGATATTTTCTATCAGATCCAGATCTTTGTAATTTACCGTTCCGTCTTCCAAAATAGTTGGTTTTTTTTCCTTGTTAATGTCCACCAGGTATCTTACACTGCCATTTTGCCCATTAACTGGTGGCACTCCTTCAGCCACCAGTACTTGCTGGCCGTATACAGGATTTTCAACCAATTCCCGTATTTTCTCCTCGCTCATTCCAAAAACCACGCCTTTGGAATACAAAGCCTGTACAATAGCCTCTACTGTAGGAGGAGAACCGTTCCCCTGGGGCAGTGATAATTTTACATAAGCCTGCATTTTATCTTCAGTTACAATAACTTCTATTTCACAGTCTATATCTGCTTCTTCCTGTGCCTCTGCAATTTTCACAGGTATGCCATCACTTCGTCTTACTGCTTCTGAAATAGCAGCAGCATTATAATTCTTAATTTTCTTTTTATTGATTTGTTTAATCAAGTCCAGTTCATTTACGCGTGAAAGAAAGTCTGCAGGCCTGTATACTGTAAGATACACACCATCTTTCTCATAAGTCAATTTGTACCCCTCGGTATTAAGTCCCTTTTTTACTGACATTTGCTCCTCCTTTCCGTTAAACCTTCCTCTTATATTTTAACATCAAGTTACGACTATTGAGAAAGGTGATAGAGGAAGAGGTCATATTACACTTTTCATTTTCTCCAATTTGCTCCTCATTCTCAGAATAGCTTTTGTATGGAGCTGCGAAACTCGTGACTCAGACACTTCCATAATCTTACTGATCTCTTTAAGAGTAAGTTCTTCATAATAATATAACGTGACAACTAATTTTTCTTTTTCAGGCAGTTTATCTATAGTATCGGCAAGAATCTCTTTGACCTCAATGATTTCCATGCGCTGTTCAGGCCGTTCTTTATCTCCGTCCAGCGACAAGGTATCAAACCCTGTTTCATGGTTTTGTTCCAGATAATCTTCCAAAGATATCATTTGAGACATATTTACTTCCTGAAGAAGTTTATGTAGTTCATCCACGCTGATGCCCAATTTATCTGCTACTTCCTTATCAGAAGCAGAACGGCCCAATTTGTTCTCTATTTCAGAATAGGCTTTTTCAAGCTCTTTACTTTTCTTTCTTAAAGACCGGGGTGCCCAGTCCTGCTCTCTTATCGCATCTATTATAGCACCTCTTATTCTTAAGGAGGCATAAGTCTCAAACTTTACGTTCTTTGAAATATCAAATTTATCTATGGCATCAATCAGACCGAAAACTCCATACCCTACCAAATCATCATATTCCACATTACTGCCAAAATATATACTGAGACGGCCAGCTACATATTTAACCAATTCGGAATACTCGATTATCAACTGTTCCTTTATGACCTGATCTCGGGTTTCGCTATATTTTTTCCATAATTGCTGCCTGTATGAAGCAGATCCCGACATTGTCACCCTCCAATCCCTGCAGTAGCAGCACAAAAATTCATTCTACAAGCTACTGGTTAAGTTCATTTCTGATAAAATTGGCTACATCTTCAAGGTTCTGATCATTAATATCTATTCCAACATTGTCACCGACAGTAAAATCCAGTTTCAGGCCTTTTGTATCAGGCATATCATTGTTTGTATCAGAATCTCCTTTTTGCTTTTCGATTTCAGCCAGTTTTTTCTCTCTTTCAATTTCTGCGGCTTTTCTTCTGTTTTCTTTAATAATGGACATTATGGTATTTCTCATTAAAAAGCCGGCTATATAAAAAACAAACATGACAATACACATTCTGAATATATTTTCATTGTTGGGTATTCTTTGTGAATGCCCTGCCAATCCTGTCAATATTCCACTCATTAATGCCAAAAGCAGAGGAAGTCTTCGAACATATTGCATGGTAAATCGACACCTAAATATACTTAATTCCTGATCCGATAGTTTTAACCATCAGCATTCCGTCCTCTGAAGAAATAGCAATAGTGCGCCCATAGTTCCCGCCAACATCTTCACTGGCTATTGGAATTTTTAATTCTGCCAGAATCAAGCGTGTGGCTTCTATATTTCTGGAACCGATTCTCATAATTTCACTGTTTGGGGTAAATGCAAACATCTGGGCACCACCGGCAATCTTCGCAATAATGTACTTTCTATTAGCACCTAAATTAACCATGTCATCTACCAGGTCCACAATTGCTGTATCTGCAAACTTTGCCCGGTTAGTTACCACTGTTGCTATTCTGGAACTTGGAAGCATAATATGTGCCAGCCCAATTATTTTTGTAGTTTTGTCATACAAGGCTATTCCCACACAAGAACCCAGCCCCAGCGTAGTGAGTTTGGATGGATGACGTGCTGCTTTTAAATCTGC
>JAAYMA010000065.1 GCA_012521615.1 Clostridiaceae bacterium
TTAAGGCCTTATTTGGCTGTATTTATAGTTATATGTGTACTGGTATCCCAGATGGTTTTTGTGTTCCCTTTGCCTGTAATGGCTGGTGATATTCAAATTCCTGTGCCTAACGGGGATTTTGAGGATGAAGAAGAGTATCCTGCCTGGACTAAGACAGGGACGGCAAAAATTGAATGGTATTGGGATCACACCTACGATGACGTTGATGGTCAAGGCAGAAGGCTCAACTTTTCGTGGGATGAATATGAAGCAGAAGCATATCAGACCATTACTAATCTTGAGAACGGTGATTACGTGCTCAAGGCATTTATTAGAAGCGGCGGTAATCATTCTGCGGCTTATATGTATGCAAAAGATTTCAGTGAGAAAGATGATATTGTTAAAGTGGACATCCCTGTGGGAGACAAATGGGGTGAAATTGAGCTTGAGGTTACAGTTACAAACGGACAGATGACTATTGGATTTTATGGCTACGGAGAAAAAGGTTCTGATGCTTGGATGGATATAGACGATGTAACCCTGTGGAAAAAAGGAGAATCATCTGGTTTGCCCAAAACTGTTGATGTTCCAAATGGAGGATTCGAAGATAATCCAAATACAGTTTGGGTAACTACCGGCGACGCATTTGCAGTAAAACTTCCGGACACAAATGATCCAAGGACCGGAAATGCCAGGCTCAACTTTTGGGCTGATCAAGCATACCGGGCAGATGTATATCAAACCATTTCCGGTCTGGAGAACGGCGTTTATCTTTTAAAAGCATACTACTGGTGCGGCGGCAGCCTTAACGAAGCTTATATGTATGCTACAGATTTCGGAACCGGAGATTATGTAAAAAAAGCTAATTTCAAAGCAGACAACAACGACTGGGAAGAAATTGAACTTGAAATTGTCGTAACCAATGGGCAAATGACATTTGGTTTCTGTGTCGATGGACAAGGTGGATCCTGGTGTGTTGTTGACGATGTTACATTAGTGCAGACCAAGGCCGAAATTGTTTTGGAACCTTCTGTGAGTATAACTGTACCCAACGGAGATATTGAAGATGAAGAAAACACAGCATGGATACTGGAAGGTGCAGTAAAAATTCAGGCGCTTTGGGATCACACCTACAATAACGATACAGAAGGAAAGAAACTAAGTTTTTGGTTAGATAGCGCATACAAAGGAGAAGCATATCAAACTATTAAAGGTCTGACCAATGGTGTTTATCTGATAAAAGCATATGTTTGGAGTGGTGGCGATCATAATGAAGCCTATATGTATGCTAAAGATTTTGGAGCAGATGATTATATCCTGAGGGCAAATATAGATAATACCAGTAATTGGGAAGAAATAGAGCTTGAAGTTGTTGTAACAAATGGACAAATAACCATTGGCTTCTATGATAACGGACAGGCAGAAGCCTGGTATAACGTAGACGATGTTACCCTTACAAAAATCAAGGAATTCACAACAGGTGAAGCCGAAGAGCAACCTGAAGGAATCGATGTACCTAACCGTGGCTTTGAAGATAATCTGGATTCATGGACTGTATCCGGAGATACTGAGGCTGCGTTTGTAACAACCGGTGTGGCATACAGGGGAGACAGAAGTCTTGAACTTCAAAGTTCTGACAAGTATCAGGTAAAAGTATATCAGACATTTACTGATTTGGAGGAAGGGTATTATACACTTACTGCGTGGGTACAAAACGGCGGCAATCAGAATGCCCTCTACCTTTACGGAAAACCTTCCGGTTATTCTGAATCCCGAACAGCTCTTCCCAAAACTTCAAAATGGGAAAAGGTTTATGTAAGAGGTCTTCACGTAACCGATGGTAAGCTTACAATTGGTTTGTTTGCAGATGCCAATGAGGGTAACTGGGCAAGAATTGACCATGTTGAACTTGTAAAGGATGACAGACCGTTTGAATTTCTGATAGGCGGAGACGTATCACAGTTAACCTTCGTTGAATCAAATGGAGGGAAATATTATGACGCCGAAGGCAATGAAAAAGACTTGTTCCAGATTCTAAAAGAAAACGGACATAATATAGTGAGAATCAGGCTGTATAACAATCCAGGACCCGGAAGAGGTAATGGTGAATATTACTGTCCTGAAGGTATCATGGACAAAGAAGACGTGCTGAAGCTTTCAAAGAGGGCAAAGGAAGCCGGTATGCAAATACAGTTTACATTCCATTACAGTGACTACTGGTCAAATGGTGGAACACAGATAATACCTTATGAATGGCAGGAGCAGATAAAGGATCTTAAAACCGAAGAAGAAATAGTTGATAAGCTTGAAGATCTTGTATATGAATATACTAAGGAAATAATGCAGGCTCTGAAAGATCAGGGGACCTTACCTGAATATGTATCTCTGGGTAACGAAATGCAGAGTGGATTGCTGTACCCGTATGGAAGAGCTTCAAGCGCAACCTGGCCGAATCTTGCAAGATTTTTAAAGGCTGGTTATAACGCTGTAAAAGAAGTCTCCGACGGATATTCAAAAGTAATTCTGCATCTTGACGATGCCGGAAATTACTCCAAGTATTATGGTTTCTTTGATAATTGTGCTAAATACGATGTCGAATACGATATTATAGGCCCGTCTTATTATCCGTTCTGGACCAATAAAGACGTAAAAACCATAATTGACTTCTGCAATGCTCTGATAGACAGATATGACAAAGAAATCATGATTATGGAGAGCGGATTTAACTGGCATCCTGAGTTGCCTAATGGCTTAATTGGACAGCTTAATCACAACGGGCCATACGGGGACGACATGAGTACTCCTAAAGGTCAAAGAGACTTTATGCTTGAGCTTTTCAACGGTCTGAAGAGTGCTAAAAACGGGATGGTAATAGGAGATCTGTATTGGGATCCCATATTTATAGAAGTTCCAGGTGTTGGCTGGGCTTACAGCGAAAACGGAACAGTAGGAGATCCAAGTGACGACTTTATAGATGTGAACGTGGTTTCCAACACAACCTTGTTCGATTTTGACGGTAAAGCACTTCCTGTAATGAACGCGTATAAGTATAACGTATGCGGAGTTACCACAGGAATGATCACCGGTGTCGTTGAAGGCGCTGATGGAAGAAGAATTTCCGGAGCCAATGTAAGTACTATAATTGACGGAAAAATTTATTCAGCCAGAACAGATTTGAACGGTAACTTTATGTTAATTGACCTTCCTGAAGGCTCAGGATATGAACTGACAGCAAGCAAAGAAGGCTATCAGAGTGGAATGGCAGTATCCGGAACTGTCCTTATCGGTGAAATTACCAATGTAGATATTAAAATTACTGGTGTCGCTATTGCGGGAACAGTAACTGATCAGGACGGAAAACCTGCCGAAGGAGCTGAAGTAAGTGTAACTATAGGCCATGAGACATACATAACAACAACTGACAGCAATGGAACATATACTTTAATCGATTTGCCTGAAGGGATGGGTTACACAGTCACTGCTTCTAAGGATGGATATGAAACCGGTTCAGTATCGGATGTGGACGTAACAATTGGAGAAACAGCTTCCGGTAAGGACATGGTTATAACCTTGAATTCCGGGACAATTACAGGGCAGGTGACAGATGACTCTGGTAAACCTGTTGAAGGTGCAGCTGTAAGTGTTGTGGATGGGAACAGGATTCGAACTGCAATAACAGATGAGCAAGGAAACTATTCAATTATTAATGTTACTTCAGCTTCAGGCTATATCGTTAGAGCAAGCAAGGAAGGTTATATTGACGGGACAGCTGAAGGTATTTCAGTTACAACAGGTAAAACAACTGAAAATGCT
Source organism: Clostridiaceae bacterium (assembly GCA_012521615.1). Lineage (GTDB taxonomy): Bacteria > Bacillota > Clostridia > DSM-8532 > DSM-8532 > DTU059. The sequence goes on from JAAYMA010000065.1 coordinate 3,793, forward strand.
AATATTACATTAATGCGCAATGTGGGCAGTATTACAGGTATTGTAACAAACAGTGATGGCGAGCCTGTGGCTGGTGCAAAGGTAACTGCTGTTTCAGGCCAAGACAGATATGTTATAACTTCAGATGCACTTGGAACATTTGAATTCGAAGATATTCTGGCCGGCAGAGATTATATATTGACAGCAAGTAAAGATGGGTATTATGACGGCAAGGTCGAAGGTGTTTCTGTGGCCTGGAGAGAAACCACTTCGGATGTTGAAATTAGATTGATAACTCCGATTACGGTTGTGAACTACAGCTTTGAAGAACCTGGAACCGATAATGATCCGCTTCCGGGATGGGTAGTTGAAAGTACGCCACCTGCTGCGACATACAGACAGGACAGAAGAAGTTTCGGCGGAGATGCAAGGGATGGACATTATACTTTCTCAACGTGGCTGGACGGACCGTTTACATCTAATGTCTATCAGACACTGACCGGGCTTAAGAACGGAAAGTATCATGTATCCTTGTATATTTATCATGGAATCACCAAAGAACTTTACATGTACGCGAAGGATACAGGCAATCCTGAAGTAAGGCTCAATATTCCTAATCTTGATGGCTGGAGACTGTATGAGATGGAAGTTATAGTATCCAACGGACAGATGACAATAGGCGTCTATCAGGAAGGTAACGCAGGAGACTGGTACGTATCAGATCTTGTAACTGTAGGATACTATGGTCCGGCAACTGATGACGAACCTGCCACTCCACCAGGTGGAGGCGGAGGCAGCAGAAAGCCTGTACAGCCTGAGAAACCGGTGGTTAATGTAGAAGACGGTATGATTGAATTACCTGAGCCTAAAGTAGATTCAACAGGTACAGCAACTGTAGAGACAATAAAAGATACTGATTTCAACAAAGCACTTGAGACAGCAAAACAGGACGAAAAAGGTGTTAAGACTGTAGTTATAGATGTACCTGCAGCAGAAAATGCGAAAGTATACGAAATTGGTATAGCAAAAACTGTATTGGCAGCAGAAGATGCGGCCTATAAAGTAGAAATCAGTACTGAGGTCGGTAAGGTGCAAATACCGGCTAATATGCTCAGCAATGCTGATATCGGTGATGCGGACAATGTTACTATAAGCATTGGTATAGCAGACATTCAGGACCTTGATGAAGATGTTAAGGCTCAAATTGGTGATAGACCTGTTATCGAGCTTAACCTTAAAGTTGATGGCAAAATGACATCATGGAATAATCCTGGAGCTCCGGTAACCGTTTCAGTACCGTATACTCCGACAGCAGAAGAACAGGCTGATTCTGAGCATATAGTTGTCTGGTACATAGAAGGAAGCGGCAATGTCATATCAGTTCCTACAGGAAGATATAATGTCGAAAGCGGTACAGTTACATTTACCACAACACACTTCAGCAAATATGCAGTAAGCTTTGTGAAAAAGACATTTGAAGATTTGAAGGGTGTGGAATGGGCTGCTAAGCCTATAGAAGTTCTGGCTTCCAAGGGAGCTATAGCCGGTACATCACAGACAACATACTCCCCAAGAGACAACATCACGAGAGCAGATTTCCTCTGCATACTTGTAAGGGCACTTGGACTGGATGCGGAGTTTACATCCAACTTTGATGATGTGAAACCTGCAGATCATTTCTACAGAGAAGTGGTAATAGCCAAAGCTCTGGGAATTGCCAGCGGTATAGGCGACAACAAGTTTGATCCGAGAGCCAAGATTACCAGACAGGATATGATGGTGCTTGCTGCAAGAACCCTTGCATATACAGGAAAACTTGAATTGACAGGTACGGCGGCTGATTTAAGCGAGTTTATGGATGCTCAAGAAGTATCATCCTATGCGATTGAAAGTGCTGCAACCCTGGTCAAGGAAGGTCTGATATTCGGAAGCAACAATAAGATACATCCAAAAGAAAATACAACAAGAGCCGAAGCAGCAGCAATAATTTACAGACTGTACAATCTGCAGTGATTCCACAGCAAAAACACATCAAAAGTGAAGGCAGAATAATTACAGACTGTATGAATTCAATCAAATAGCAGTGATTAGATGTTTAAACTGATATCATGGCCACCCTGTTTCCGGGTGGTCATGGTTTAATACAAAATAACAAAGTTTTCAAACTTAACAGCTAAGTAAAACAAAAAATATTACAGTGTTGAATTTTTGCCGGGAGGTGCAGAATGAAAAGGCAGAATTTTGACTTGAATTGGCATTTTTCTTTGAATGACGGTGAGGAGATTTTAGTAAATTTACCCCATGATTTTTCAATCGGACAGCCTCGCAGTCCCGACAGCAAAATGAAAGATTCTGGTGGCTATTTCCAGGGTGGAAATGGAAAGTACCGGAAAATACTCTATTTACCTGAGGACATGAAGGACAGTGTAATCCAGCTTGAAATAGAAGGCGCCTACATGAATACACAGGTATATGTCAACGGTAACATGGCTATGTTCCATCCCTATGGATATACCTCTTTCATAGTTGATATGACACCCTGGCTGGAATTTGGAAAAGACAATACAATTGAAATCCATGTTCGTAATGATGCTTTGCCCAATTCACGCTGGTATTCCGGAAGCGGACTCTATCGCCATGTATGGCTGCTGACAGGTAAGGATTTGTATTTTAGACCCTGGGGAATTTTCGTTACTACTCCGGTTGTAAGCAGAGAAAACTCTGTTGTTAAAGTGGAGGCAGATATCATAGGCTGCGGGCTTTTGAACCTCACTCTTCTGGATATGAACGGCAATTCTGTTGCGACAGGTGAAAGCAGTGTCAAGAGTGGAAAGAATTCCATCGAGCTTAATGTGGCTGAATCGGTTTTATGGTGTCCCGAAAATCCATATCTTTATACCCTGGTAAGTGAGCTGATTTCAGGCGATAAGGTAGCAGACAGGATTGAAACAAAGATTGGAATAAGAAGCATTGAACTGGACAGGGAAAAAGGCTTGTTGCTTAATGGTGAACCAATAAAGCTTAAAGGAGGGTGTGTACATCACGACTGCGGAATACTTGGAGCTGCTTCCTGGGATCTTGCTGAAGAAAGAAAGGTTAAAGCTCATAAGGATGCAGGTTTCAATGCAATCCGCTGCGCTCATAATCCTCCTTCACCTGCATTTCTGGATGCCTGCGACAGATTGGGCATACTTGTCATGGATGAGGCTTTCGATTGCTGGCGTATGGGAAAAAAACCATATGATTATCATCTGTACTTTGAATACTATTGGAAAAGAGACCTCTCATCTATGGTACTACGGGACAGAAACCATCCCAGCGTTATAATCTGGTCCACCGGTAATGAAATACCCGAAAGACTTGGCGCGTCCAACGGATATGAGATTTCAGCCATGCTGGCTTCAGCTATCCGTGAGCTTGACAATACAAGGCCAATTATAAATGCGCTTAACGGATTCTGGCTTGAGTGGACTGAAGAAATGACCGAAAAGTCAGCTCCGTTTGTAGAGCCATTGGATATAATGGGTCTTAACTATCATTGGAGAGCATACGATGATGTCCTTGAGAAATATCCTGACAGGTTTATTATCGGTACTGAAACCCTGCCCAAAGAAGCCTTTGAAAATCAGCAAATGGCTGAAAAGCATCCACGAGTCTTGGGTGATTTTGTGTGGACCAGTCTGGACTACATAGGTGAAGCAGGAATCGGGCATGCATATCTTCCTGAAGAAGATTCGCGTACCCATGGACTTCCTTATCCATGGCGACTGGCTAATTGCGGAGATTTGGACATTCTGTGCCGTCCGCGTCCACAGTCCTTCTATCGCCAGATACTTTGGGGGCATCGTACTAAGCCGTATATTGCAGTACATCGCCCCAATAACCGTGGAATAAAGGCCGAACCAAATTACTGGGGCTGGTGGGATGTGCATCATAGCTGGAGCTGGCCGGGTTCTGAAGGCTGTAAGATTTTCATTGATGTCTACAGTCATGGCGACGAGGTAGAATTATTCCAGAATGGCATTTCATTGGGAAGGAAAAAGGCCGGAGCCACGGAGAAAAACATAGCCTCATTTGAAACCCGGTATGTTCCCGGCGAACTTAAAGTCATTGCATACAAGGACGGTAGGCCAGTTGGCGAAGATACACTTCAGACCTGTGGAATCCCACACGCTATACGTCTGGAAACAGATAAAACATCAATGGGATCAGCGTGGGGGAATATAGCATATGTTACCGCTTCAATAATTGATGCAAAAGGCAACGTAGTTCCATATGCCTGCAATGAGGTGACATTCGAACTATCAGGACCCGGCAACCTACTTGCTGTGGGTAACAGTAACCCATGTACCGAAGATTCATTTATAGGAGTTCACATGAAGGCTTATGAAGGTGTGGTTATGGCTGTTATAAACACAACGAGCAAAACCGGAAATATCAGTCTGACTGCGAGTGCATACCGATTGAAACCGGCAACATTGACCATAGAAATTGTTGATTAAAGGTGATTATTATAATTTTCAAAACAGAAGGGATTTGGACAAGCCAAATCCCTTTTTGTTTTAAATAAACAGCATCCATGTCTGAAATTCAGAAAAAAGTTCTCAGAGACCTCTGTATTCGTTGATTGCCTCAAACATTGCAAGAAGATTTTCAACAGGAGTTTTCCCTACAATATTATGGATGGTGTTAAATACATAACCGCCGCCTTTAGAGAATATATCTATTCTTTCTTTGACTTGTGCCTTAACTTCTTCAGGTGTTCCGAACGGCAACATCTGCTGAGTGTCAACACCGCCGCCCCAGAACACGAATTTGTCACCGTATTTTTCCTTGAGAGTTTTTGGATCCATTTTCGCGGCTGAACACTGGACAGGATTGAGTATATCAATTCCTGCCTCTGCAAAATCATCCAGTAAATCAAATATAGAACCGCATGTATGATAGAATACTTTCCAGTTAGTATTCTTATGTATCCAATCATTTACTTTTTTCTGGAAA
>JAAYMA010000066.1 GCA_012521615.1 Clostridiaceae bacterium
ACATTAATGGAGAAAGTTACAGGTTTAAGCAGGCTCTTTCTAAATTCGCGAATAATGACTAATTTTTTATGAATTGGTGGCCTAATTTTAGGCCGGTAAGTGGCATAAATTTAGATTGACATTAACATAAGGAATTGAAACGAAAATTAATAATTTTATATATATAATAATATAATAGTTTTGATCCTACCTATAAGGAATTGAAAAATAATTATTCAAGTAGACTAAAAGTTCCACGGATTGGAATCGTAAGCCTCTTTTTTGATAAAAATAAAACCCTCCGTTTAATTAAGAGACGGAGGGTTTAAATAATTTTTATTTTTACCGGACGTTACTTTTTATTTTTCATTTTTTCCTGTATCTGAGATGCCAATGAATTATTAAAGAGTTCGTTGGGCTGTCTATCCTGATACTTTATTTCATTTCGGCCGTATTGCGACCCGCCTTTTTTGTCAGTTTTTCTTCCGGACGAATTTGTCTGATGCTTACCTTTACCATTTAATTTCTCATTTACTTCAGCATATCTTGCCGCATAGCCCAAAACATATCCGAATTCTATAGCATTAAGATCCTTGTACAGAGGATTATTGATATTCGAATTTCCGTTATCAGTTTTTAACAGAAAATCATTCCTAATAATATTCAAAATATCTTCGAACATGGCCTTTCCGAAACTGAGATTTCTGCCCTGGAGAACAAAACTGCGGAGCAATTCGCAAAAGTAAGTCAATGCTTCCTGGTTTTCTCCGTATTTTTTTACAGCTGACTGAAATAATTGTTGTATCTTCCTTACTGCGCCTTTGTTCCTTCCATTTGCCAGATCCTTGCCCAATTCCATCAATTCTTTCCGTTTCAAAGATCTCACACCCTTCTGTTGAGAATTTCACGCAACTTCCGGATATTCCCCATGATATTATGGTTATCCTTTCCATATAGAGCTGCCAGTTTGCAAGGTTCGAACCAGTCCGCTTTAACCCTCTTATCCATCTGAATGGAAGGATGATTATAGTTACCCGAAGCATAACAGGTAGATTCTATTACTTCAACATTCAACAATCCAAAATATCCTGCCTTGTTGCCGCCTGCACGCAATGGGAAAGAACCGTCAAGGCCAAGTGAAAAACAAAGAAGTTCCAGATGGTGTTTTGTAATACCATTAAAAACAACTTCCCCAATAAAATCAGTTCCCGCCTTAATGCACTCAGTGGGCAAATCACCGGAAACACTTCGCCAGTCACCGGAATAATAAAATTTTATTCCCTTTGGTTTATAACCCGAAAAATACCTGTGTTTCACTTTCAAGATGTTCTGTGAATATGGCTTTGGGACATTTATTATTTCAGTATCTGAGGCCGAAGCTGCAAAATCAGAGAAAGAGACTCTGCCGGCAAACCCCATTGAACCAAACATGGAACAAACCATACACATACATTTGACGGGCTGTTTTGGAGTATCAAGCTCATATTTTGATCCTTCCTGTTTTAGAGAAGGAGTACCTACACATTTTTGTGCTGAGTAAGAGACTGCCTGGGCAATTGTTCTGACCGTTCCCTTCATGCTGCTCCCGGGTATTATAGGTATGCCCGCTCCATTGCGGAGAGTAGCCCGGCATAACCTTTTTTCAATCAGGATTTCCTGTCCGGAACCTATGTATACAGGAGAAAGTGCATGTAGTTTCAATCTCAGTTTGCCTTCATAGACAGGTTCCGATCCTTCCGTTATTTGTTCTTTGTTTTCCAGTAACGGCACGAATTCATAGTTACTGGTTTTCCTATCAGTCCGGTATTCCATCAAACTTCACCTCTTTCGCGCTGTTTATAGAGGCATTCTTTAACTTCTCGAGGCATTCTTCCAGACTGTATTCCTTTGTAAAAAACTCCCCTATACTTTCACCGGGATTCTTATAATTTTTGTAAACAATATGTATATTCTCGGCTGTCATTCTGCCAAATCCTCTTGAAGCAGAGCTTCCGATACGGACATATCCGTTGTTTATATCATCCAGTACCAGAAGAATAACTTTAAGCTGCCAGGGTTCAAAATTTCTCAGAATTATTTCTGTTCTGAATGTACCCGCTTCCACTACTTCCGGTTCGAAAAGGGCTCCTCCTCTTGCAGATCCCGTTAATCTGTCTATGGCAACCTGATTTCTTGAGCCTAAAAAAACCGTGCCTTCCACAGGAAAAGCATCCTTAAACTCTGCCCTGCTCTTCAAACTCATGCATCCAAATAATTTGCATGCAGGACAAACTGCCTTATATCTCTCAAGGCCGCTTTTAAGATCTTTGGATTTTTCCATGCATGATTTATCAAAGACAGTACAGGAACCTTCCAGGTATTTTTCGGCCCTGCTTCTTATCACACCTTTGATTGAGCTTCCCGGAATAACCGGCTGCATCTTCCCGTTCCACATACTTTTCAGCACTGCAATATCGGGTTCTCCCGGATTTAGCTCAAAGCTTTCGCCGGAACGTATACATACCGAACCTTGTGCTACAAGATCAAAGCTTATTTTACATTCATTTTCCAGCTTTCTGAACATGTCAGCCACCCCTTATGCTTTTGTGAATTGTTCCAACAGGGTTTCAGGAGTTTGGACAGAAATCTCAAGATTTTTCAGAACAATTTTCCCTAATCCTCTCGATGTTTTTCCCCCTATTGATATTTCACCCTGTTCAAGCATCGAAATTAATAGATTTAACAGTTTTTTCGAATCCTCATCGATATTGCAGGCAACCAGTTCAAATTCAAAGGTGCTCCCTGCAGAAACGACATTGAAATCATATGTAATTCCTTTTGCAGCAGTACCGGTATCCCGGTCAATTCCCACGCCGTTTCTGAGTTCTTCCTCCCCTCCGGTCAATAATACCGAATCTTTAACCTGTACATGGGAGGCCATATGCTGATTTCCAAATAGCCGGCACACATGACAACTCTTATTCCAGATTTCCCTCGCGTATTCTTCAGGGTTGTTTTTTCTTTTATCTTTGTTGTTTTCCACAAAAGATTTTGTAATGCATGTATTACCAAATATATTACAGGACCAAACTCCCCACTTCTTAGCAATTTCTTCATTGGAGAGCAGGCTTTCCAGCTTGCATCTTAGTACACCTTTCAAAGAAGAACCCGGTATATACGGCTTTCCTTCTGAATTCTTGACGACCGAGCCATCTGTCTTTCCGGGATCAATGCTGTTTTCGCCCGCTCCTATGTGTATGGGAGTTACGGCTTCAAGAACACCTTTATAAACAATTCGGTTTTCGAATTTATCAAATAACATAATTTACCTCCTTGCATTCTGATTGTTTTTCTCCTTATGTTGATTTTTTCTTTGCTGGGATCTTTCTTGCCTGACTACGGCGGCAGCCCAATGCAAGTAACCAAAATAAAGGCTTGCCATTTTTATCTTCCTTATATCTGCATTTTCACCGGTTATTTGTCCGGCAAGTTCAAGAAGCCCTTTTTTCACTAATTCTCCGACACTTTCCCCATTTCTGGTCAAACCCCAGCCTTTATTATCCTTTGCAGCCTTGTAATCAATCAGAAGAGCCAATTCCTCAACACACTCCGCTTTTTCTGCAAGATCACAAAGAGTTCTGAACTGAGTTTTACCAACTTTTTCAGATCCCACTGCCTCTTTGAAAGCAGGATGTTCAGCAATTTTATTGACTTTATTGATAATAGTTGCCTTATTCATTGCAAATTTGACCTCCCTCATTGATTATTTTCAATCTTCCATATCCGTTTTCTGTCTCATGTCCGATACCGTTATTCAATAAATTCAGGATCTCCCCTTCTGCCTGAGATAGATCAGCAATCTCAAAGGTGAAGGTTGAGCCTTTTTCAATAGTCAGGTAAGGCTCTTTCAATGAAATTCCCCAGCCCCTGGTGGTGTCATATCCCCTGTAGACATCAGTTTCAGCCTGCAATGATATGAGTTTCAGGGATTTAAGACCTCTGAACAGAATCCCGTTCCATTTATTGATGTATTCTTCATTTGAAACAGGCTCATTGTCGAAGGCGTCTTGTGGTAACAGGGCTTCGGTTTCAAGCATCAGACTTATCTCCGAACCGCTAATGTTCAGCGATTTCTCTTTTAAACCTTCTTCGGTCTTTTTCACAACAAAGTGCCCATAGCCAACAGCTGTATATTTGCCAAGCCGCAATACATCTCCTGGCCGGAAAACGCCTTCTGGAACATTTTCTGCCTCAAATACCCATAATATATCCGGATCGTATATGGCTTCAACACTATGGAGGGTGCCTTCCTGAGCAGTCCCTGTGTATTTGTCTATAGCAGTCCTGGTAGTTCTTATCCTCTTGAATTCATAGATCTGTCCGTCTTTTTTCCAGCCTGACGCGCCCTCAAGCCGCCCCCCGCATATTCTGCACCTGGTGTCATTGCCTGTATGAATCCCATGGCTCTTGTTGTTCTTGCAAACCCTGTCGTGAAAACTTAAAACTTCTATTCCTTCAGGCCTTAAAAAACCTATTTTCCAGTCTGAAAAGCTCCTGCAGATTTCATATTGCAGGCAGCCTGCGCATTTTTCCTCATCCCTTACATAAACCCAGTTGTATCTGCCTAAAGGATCTGCTTCATCAAAACGGAACAAAGGACATTTTTTCAGGATACTCCTGGCTAAAGAGGCACGAATAATGCTTCCGGGTATATCTTCCCTTGAAGTCAGTACATTGTCGTGCAGCCGTTTCTGTCCCGCGAACACAGGCCCCTCGCATTCAAGATAAACCCGCATCAATCCATCACCTCCAGTTCAATACTTACAGAGCCTAGCCCGGTGCTTGCATGCCCTCCTATAAAGGTCACAAGCTCTGTGAGAGCCGCCTTAAGCAGTGCGATTTCTCTGTCTTCAAGATCTTTTGCTTCAAGCTCAACTCTTCCTTCAAACACTGTGCCTTCAGGGATGACTTCAGTAAAAACCAGGGCGCCGTCAACCGCTGTTTTTCTGAAACGATCTATTGCTATCCGTGATCTGATCATCTCCTTCTTAGCCCCTTGCTGCTCAATTTTCATACAATCAGAAACAATAATATTGGAGGGGTAATAGCCGCTTTCACCAAAAATCCTGCAGCTAAGACATCCGCACGGTTCATCACCGTTTCCGCTCCTGCAGGCGGTTCCCTGGATACCCCTTAGAGCACTTCTCCATTTTCCCTTTATTGTTGTGGCAGGGATGAAGTATTCCCCTCGTCTTTGCAGCAGCCCTCTGACACCTGTTTCCTTTATCCCGCCATGAATATGTAATGGTGATTTTGCCTTTATTGTAAGTTTCCAGCGTATTGTGTCCTGTCTCATATTTCGGTCCCCTCCTTCACATAGTCCCAGATGTCAAGCAAGTCCTTCCATAATGTAAGGGATTCCTGGGTATTTTCGTCATCCTGAACTTTCTTTTTCAGAACACCTGATATGAATTTATAGCCGCAATTTTCGGCCAGTTCATCCAAAGCAACATGCAAAAATTTGTCCCGTGATTTGGCAATCTGATACAGGTAGAAAAGCCTGAATTCTTCTTCCGATTCGGCTTGTTCTGCGGCCATAAGCATTTTCTGAATGGCTGATTTGCCCTGTCCGTTTCTTATAAGTTTCCTTACGGTATTCACAAGTTCAATGGAAAGCTTCAGGGAAAAAGGTCTGATACTTGTCCTTAAATGCTTATTAACATATTCATCATCGCAGTATGATGCTCGATAGATAACAAAATCCAGGCTTCCCTGATTCTTATTGTCCATCCTGATCAGGGCCTTTGCCCTTTTCATGCAGTGCTCCGCCTCGTTTGTGAGCTCCCGGACAGGAGTTGTGTACTTGCCTATGGCCATACCTGCTGACAGTGTAACAGGCGGCCTGTCACTGGCTTCCGGGGTTAGATTTCTGAATTCTTCATTGAAATTGCTGATCAGACTGTTGACAAATGTGAAAGCCGTTTCTGCAGGGACTATCATAAAAATATCGTCCCCACCCACGGCTATGCTTTCAAATTTAGTTGTCCCGCTTTCCTCAAGCGCGTTAAAACACGATAACACAGCTGCTGCGGCAGTATTTCTGCTGAAATATGCCATCTGGGCAAGACTTTCAATTCCCTGTATAATGCCTCCCATATTATTTCCATCGGCATAAACAACTGCTATTTCATTTCCTATATCCCTGATCATGCCGGCTGCTTCAACTTCATTACCGGTACTGGCTCTGTATCTTTCCATAAAGCGGTTCTTTGTTTTTCTTCCGACTACATGTTTCTGGAGGCAACTTCCGCAGAGATTGATAAGCTCATCTCCTACACGAAGCGTATACAAGGACCTGCGGACCCTGCATGAATCACAATTATCAGTGTTCCTGAAACCCACTCCTCCAAAATCAATTTTTTGACTCGGCATGCTTTCCATTGGATATTCAAGTATAAATTCGGCAAAATGCTGGTTTCTTTCCATGGGATGTTTGCTTTCAGACAAATTGTATGCCTTTATGCGTTTTCTTTCAGAAAGCCTTCTTTCTACTCTCCCAATAAGATCCATGTATTCGTTTCCGTAGCTGGACACCTCTTTCAGGTTTGAATCCACGATGACATAAGCATTTTTGAGAGTTGGTGCATAACGGGCATACTCTTTCTCGATTTCCAGCGCAAGCTGTTCATCGGCTTCTTCGGGAAGAATTGCCAGTAAATTGCCTCCGCCGCTGTATACCGCAAGTTCAGGAATCCAATTCCTGGTTGCAATATATGGCGCACGGCTTTCTCCGAGCCATTCTATCAATATGCTGGCCCCTCTCATTTCCTTGATATTGTCTGTTTCAAGGTAATATTTTTTAATCTTGTACGGGCCGCCTTTCAGTATTTTCACCCTGACAGCTTCAAGTTCTTTTTCAAACTCCGGAATTCTCTCTGGAGAACAGATGCGGTTCAGTGCATACCAAGCAAGCTTTCTTTTGTCCTTGTTTTCGTTATAAAAATCATTCCAGGTTTCCATTATCCATTCATCATAATAACCTTTTTCAATCGATTTCTGCTCAATCAGAAAACTGAAGGCAATAAACAGATGAGCAGCCTCGATAAAAGGGATATAGGCGCTCTGTGATGCAAAATAGGGAAAAGTCGAGATTTTTCTGATATTGCAACTTTCTTTCCGGTTATTTTTTTCGACCGAAGGTTTCAGAAGTTTCCTGAGCTTATGGACGGTATCAATACCCCCAAAAAGCAACTTCTTTTCTTTTTTCAGTTGATATTCGTCAACACAAAATCTTGTTCCGGTTACGATATCCTGCCAAACCCTGCAAGTATTCTTTAGAGAATCCAGTAGCCTGACCTCTCCTGCCACAGCCCATTCGAGCCAGTCAACACATTTTTTGCTCAATTGTATCCCTCCCGTTGCATAGTGCATTAGACTCAATTCTTTATTGTCAAAAACCTGGCCGTTTCCTTAAGGGAAGCAAATTCAGGTCGTCCGTTGAAATAAGCCGTAAGCAGCTCGTCTGCAACCTCTTTTATTTTCATGAAATCATCCTCTGATATGCGTCTGAAACCATGAGCGAGAATACAGTTATTACGGCTTAACAATCTCTTGCGAATTTTTTTCAGAATATCTGTTTTGGTTATCTTCCCTTTGGCAGGATAAGCGTCAAATAACACATCGTTCAATGCCGCAAGGAGGACATAACCATCAAATAAGGGAATTTCAGTTTTTAATTCAACATGTTTGTAATCCCTTTCAAGAACTTTTTTATAAATGGAATTGACTTCATTTATTAAAATCTCTTCATTGACAGACAATTTTGAATAGTCAGGATTTGCCGTCACTAATTTGTAATTTTTATACAACTGCAACTGTTCTATCATTTCTATAACCCTATACATCAATAATGACGCTGTTTCATAACGTTTTTCATAACTTCTTCTCATACCGTTCTCATACAAAAACAGCATCATGGGTTCCGCGCAGTCGGATTCAAGGAAGATTTCACCGCTATCCTTTCCTATTGTTTTTTCCTTATAAACCTGACTGAAACCTTTGACCCATTTAATCTGGGATTCAAGTATATTTAGCTCTTTTTCTCCCCATCCGGTTCCATCATCAATTCCCCTGTCCAGATTTTTTGATAATATTTGATATGCTGTCTCCAAGTATTCTGCAGCTTCATCAAACTCAAGACTTTCCCAAAGCGCATAGCCTTTGGACATCCCTTCCATAAGGCTGTCTTCAGGTATACCGCTTTTCCTAAGTTTTTCAAAAATCTGGGCAGCGCTTTGATAGTTGTAGCTGTTAAAATATTTGAAAGCAGTGTTTCTTTCAAGATCCCCCAGTACGCTGTAAGGGTTTTTGACTTCTATCAGCTCCTCGCTTCCGGCTATTGGCTTACGTGTATATTTATCATACTCATTATTTACATAAAAAACTTTGAGATTCAGTATTGATGCGGCCAGTGCACATCCCATTGCCATAACCTTTGTACCGCCGGTTCCGTCAATTGCACAATTCTCCGGATTTTTTCTCTTGAAATACCAATCCTTAATCCCCGTGTATACCTGCACAGGATTGTTTTTCCCGACTATTACAGTCTCAAATTCTATGTTCTCATAATCTATAAATTTTTTAATTCTTTCGATATTGGATATTGATCTGTCAGTACATATGAACAGGACGTGAGACGGTTTAAGGAGTGATATGCTCAAAACAATGGGTTCTATGGATTCGCCTACTGAAAGAATCAGATATTCAAAAGTTTCGCCCTGGTATTTTTCAAGAAAGACTTCCCTGGACAGTGGAAGAATCTTTTCTTCATAGAATCTTTCCTTTTCAGCGCCGTCACTTATCCTTCTGGCTTCTTCCTCAAGTTCTTTTAATCTTGCCAGTTTCTCTTTCAAAGTCATCAGCATATGCTCCTTTCATTATCAAAGAATAATGCAATCCGATAAAATTCGACGAAATCTACCAATAAATATACCCCTAATATAACATGTGGTAACAATAAATGTAAAAATTTTCATACAATATTTTACATTGGTCAATTGAAAAAGTAAACTCCGGTTTGTAAAAGTAAATTCCA
>JAAYMA010000067.1 GCA_012521615.1 Clostridiaceae bacterium
GTTCGAATCTCACTCTCTCCGCCATTTTTTATCATGGAGAAGTACCCAAGTAGGCTGAAGGGGACGGTTTGCTAAACCGTTAGCAGGGGCAACTCTGGCCGGGGTTCGAATCCCCGCTTCTCCGCCATTAGCACCTTACAGGTAAATGTAAAGGTGCTTTTTTTGTTTTCAAATCCACCCGGATTCTCAGACCCTAAAATATTGTGCAAAGATTTTTAAAGTAAAAAGTTGTAAGCGAAAAAGATGAAAAAGAAGTACCGGGATAAAAAATAAGTTAGAAAAATAAGTTGAATTCAGTGTTTCGGGAGGGTATATGGAATTTCGAAGAGCCGTTGAGGCTGATATCAACAGGATAATGGAAATTATAGAACAGGCTAAGTTTTCTTTGAAGGCAAAGGGAATCGACCAGTGGCAAAACGGTTATCCAAACCCTGATATTATAAGAAGTGATATAGAAAATAATTATGGCTATGTTCTGGTGAATGATAAAAAAATAATAGCTACTGTAGCCGTATCCTTTGAGGGAGAGAAAACCTATGAAAAAATATATAACGGCAATTGGACTGCTGATGTGGAATATGCTGTCGTTCACAGATTGGCTGTGGATAATGAATATAAAGGCCGTGGGATTGCATCGGTTCTGTTGAGTAATATTGAAAAATTATGTCTGAATAACGGAATATACAGCATAAGGGTTGATACCCATGAGGATAACATCCCCATGCAGAGTTTGCTTAAGAAAAACAATTTCATTTACTGCGGCATAATATACCTGGAGGACAAAAGCAAAAGGCTTGCTTATGAAAAGGTTTTGATCGACAGGAAAAGCGGTCAGGTATAATTTATACTGCCGGTTTTGTCTGTACAATTCAGAGAGCAGGAGGACAGCTTCCGGATGGAATTTGAATAAATTACTGCGCTTAATAAGGTTGCAGGAAATTTATATATTATGTACCTTATCAGGTTAAGCACCTGATTTTTTCAGTTTTACATATTTCCATTTGCCGGAGCGGAATCTGAAAAATATAATACCTGCCCTTATGTATTGGTCGATTAACAGGGCGATCCAGGCTCCGTTAAGGCCCCAGCCAAATATATTTACAAAAACATAACTGAGTCCCACACGGAAAATCCACATGGAGAAAATACATGCATAAAGTGGGTACAGAGTATCTCCTGCACCTCTTAATGCCCCTGACAGACATAATTGTACTGATTGACCGGGCTGTGCTAAAGCAAGAATTTTCAGCACCGTTCCTGCCATTGCAGCAACAATCAGTTCATCGGTATATAGTCTTGCCAGTTGATGAGAGAACAGGAGGAAAACGCCTCCCATTAAACATGCAACCAGAATTGCCATACGGTATATTATAGATGCGAATTTTTCTGCTTTTTCTTCATCATTTGCACCCAGACTTTGTCCTATCAAAGTGGTGGCAGCAACACCAAATGCCTGGCTGGGGGAAAAAGTCAGGCCAGATATATTGAGTCCTATCTGATGGGCGGCAAATACTGTAGTACCCAGAGCTGAGACAGTTCTGGCAAACATGATAAGTGCCCCCTGTATTACGAATTGTTCAAGAGCTGATGGGATACCAATGGAAAAAATTTGACCAATTATCTTTCTGTCCGGTCTGAAACTTCCGCTTCTTCTTATTGATATTTTTGTTTTTCCTGAATAAATTACATACATAGCCAAAAGGCAGGCAATTATCCTTGAAAATGTGGTTGATAAAGCAGCTCCTGCTACACCCATTTGTGGAAAGCCAAGTTTCCCGAATATCAATACGTAATTACCGAAAACATTCAACAGATTACTCCCTATATTGTAGTACATGGGGATACGGGTTTCGCCAGCTCCTCTGAGAGCTGCTGTAATACACATGGTAACAGCCTGGAAAACAAGACCGGCAGCTACAATCTGGAAGTATATAGTGGCATCATGTATTGTGTCGGCTTCAGCTCCCATAAAGGTGACCACAAAGTTGGCTGTGAGTACTCCAAAAATACTTATCAGGATTCCTAAGAGTAAATTGATCGAAAGCCCTTGTTTTGTTACTGTTGAAGCTCTATTGCTGTTGCCACTTCCAATGTTCCAGGCAACTATTGTGGTAGTCCCTACGTTGACAGCTGCAAATACTGCCAGTAGAAGCATAAAGGGCTGATGAGTCAGCCCTACAGCAGCTATTGAAGCGGGACTGAGCTGTCCGACCATTATCATATCCACCATGCCAAAGAGGGTGGACATAAGAAGCTCGATAAAAGCAGGCCAGGTCACAGCTATGATTTCGCGCCTCATGCTTTTCAGTTCGGCGCGGTTTTCCCCGTCTTTATGTTTCAATATTTTATTTTTAAGTTCCAATAAATGATGACGCAATGAAGTTTCCCTTTCTAAGCACTGAAGATGCGAAACTTGATCAGCATAATTGACGTTATGCCATGCTGTAGTATTTTGGAAATAAATTTTCTGGATTTTTTCAAACTCAAACCATATTTATTGTAAGTCTTAAATTGAAATAAATCAAATTGGGACCTTCCATCCGTTTATACCCGCTCTTTGAATTGCTCCAAAAAGATTGGATTTAATGTGACGGTTTTCCCTGGTAAGGTCTGTTAACAGATCTTTAATGAACTGTCGTTTGCTCAGCCCGTCATTTGGACATCCACTTTTTACAGGCTTTAAATCCAGATCCCGTACAGCTGCCCGGATTAATTTTTCCTCAGCATATATAAAGGGGCGGATCAGCGTTATCTGTTTCCGGTCCAGAAAGGTTACCGGTGAAAAGGTATGGATTCGGCCTTCATAAATCTGCGCCATCAGAAATGTTTCAATCACGTCATCCATATGATGCGCAAAAGCAACCTTGTTGAACCCCAGCCTTCTGGCTGTATTATAAATTGCCCCTCTTTTCATGTTGGAACACAGGGAACAGGGATTTTCTTCTTTGCGTACATCAAAGACAATTTGAGCAATATTGGTTTTTTCTATGTGATAGTCCACGCCGATGGATTCATAAAAGGATGCGATACTCTGAGTATCAAATTTCTCAAATCCCAAATCAATGGTAATCCCCATCAAATCGAATTTGACAGGCAGAAATCTCTTAGCCACATTCATGGCAATAAGAAGAAGCTGACTGTCCTTCCCCCCTGATACACCGACAGCTATCCTGTCGCCATCGCGAATCATATCATAGTCTGTAACGGCTTTACGTAGCCGTGATAATACTCTCTGCAGCATACTGACCTTCTTTCTGACAGGCAAAACAGAGGACGGTGTCCATGGACCGGATCACGCCGGAATAGGACACAGAACCGTCCCCTGTCCCATTTATATTGATATTAGATTCAGGCAATTAATAATTATACTCTTAAGATCTGTATTGTACAATAGATTTACAAGCTCCACACATATGTGGCAACACTTTTTGCCGGTATTATGTCATTGATTTGTCTGCCCTGGTATTGAATTTTAAACTTATGCCCTGTTTTCTGCTGATTGATAACAACTACCGCAATGGTACCGTCAGGATTTTTAAATGCCACATTAGATATTGTTTCCTGAGTTACGTTATTGCTGTCAATTCTTACTGCCCCAGGTCTTACAAACTTTGAAAACTGTCCTATCAGGTAATACTCAGGACAAATCCAGTAATTATCATAAAACCCATTGCTGTCAGGAACAGCATCCTGTACAAAGATGGTCGGATCGGGTGTGCCCACCCACTGGTGAGGTTCAATGTTGCTGTCAAGCATAGTAACCCACATATTATAATTTATGCTCCAGTTTCTGAAATACTGGCAGATCCGATCAGCTCCCCATACTCCCCACCAGGACCGTTCTGTAAGACCGACTGTCTTTTGAGGAAAGAGGTCATGTACTTCAGACATTGCTGTAGGTTCTCCGGAATAGTCGTGGAATGCAACTCCGTCTACTGCATCAAACCCCTTAGTATCAGAAAGAATTGGCTTTACATATTCCA
>JAAYMA010000068.1 GCA_012521615.1 Clostridiaceae bacterium
AAATTCAATTCTCTGTCTTTGACAACCTATATGCCCAAATTTCCCTCCGTCTTCATCAGGATGCAAAGTGTACTTTATTCCCTCTGACCTGTCTCCGCCGTATATGCCATATTCTTCATCTCTTCTTGCAATAAGCTGTTTTCCGTTAGTGCCTATAAAGCCTATTTCAAGACCGTCGCCCGAGACATTCATAGGCCTTAAGTACATACATAAATTCAGATTAGCCTTGGCACCGTTCTCATATTCTATTGCTACAACTGCATGGTCTATAATGCTTATATCATTTATGATACGTGGCGGGCTCAAAGAATAATTGCAATCAATTAAACAGTTGTGTCCGTCCTTATATACATGTTGGCCTCCAATCGCATATACTTTTTTGGGTTTGGATCCGATTATCCAATTGAAAATATCAAAATGATGACAGTTTTTTTCGACAATAGTGCCACCTGATTTGCTTTTATCGTAAAACCAGGGTTCCTGCGGGAAACACTGCCTGAATTCCTTACACCAGGCTAAGGTTACATCATCAAGCTGTTTTTCGTTGTTGAGTTTATGTGCAATGTCCCGATACAACCGTGAATACCTGTAAACAAGACCGACCTGAATAACATTAGTGCTTTTCTCTGCTGCTTCTTTTACACGTTTAAATCTTTCATAATTTATTGCAACAGGTTTCTCCAGCAAAACATGTTTATCAGCTTTAATGCACTCAAGTAAAATTTCATCATGCAGATACCCCGGAACTGCAATAACAACAGCATCCACTGAACTTTCCCTAAGGACATCTTTATAATTCGTAAAAATCTCCGGTTTATTGTTATGTAAAAATCCGAGAGCATTTTGGACAGATACTTCATTAATGTCACAAATAGCTGCAATACGCACATTTTCAAGAACATCAAAGCCTTTTAAATGGCCTAACCCCATATCACCGAGTCCAATAATTGCTATGTTTACCATATTAGTATCCTCCAATACGAGTTGTTGATTCGGAATTGTATGTCATATTTATAAAGTTCATTCTGAGGTAAATATTTAAACAGAGTTGTAGAAATACAAGTTTGAAGATCTCAAATGCTGTGTACTTAAAGTTGTGAACTATTGATGTGAAGAGTAATGTTTTGATTAACCGTTTTACTATATAAAGTATATCAATAATTATGTATTATGTAAAGACTTTTTTGTATATTTTTTTAAATTTCATTACCTGGTTTTATATATTTTTTTAAGATACTTCCGCCAACTCTCTCATTCTCGACAATTACATGTATGGATTTTGTATGTTTGTTTTAGTAAACATACTAATACATTTACTGAAAACACCTATGATTTTTAACTTGCTTGTTTACTTTGTTAATTTTATAATTTATAATATAAATAGAAAAACTTATTAATTTGATATTAATTTACAAAACAACGTTTAACTAAAAATAAATGCGGAGGACTTTTATGGTTACGATAAGAGATGTCGCAAAACGTGCAAATGTGTCTACTGCTACTGTATCGCGTATTATTAACGGAGACAAGACCTATAAGGTAACCGAAGAAACCCGTAACAGAGTCTGGGCTGCAGTAAAAGAACTTAATTATATTCCCAACCAGACAGCCAAGAAGCTGTCCTTCCGGAAAGGCTCAGGAACCAGCCGGTCTAATTATAAACTCGGTTGTATTCTCTGTGTAACAACGGAAAAGTATTCAGATCCATATTATATGGAGATATTATCAGCATTGGAACAGCGGCTTTTAGATGACGGTCTTTCTTTATCGCTGATAAAAACACCAAATGAACTGAAGGACGAAGTCGTCCTGTTAAATATGTTGAGCGAAGAACTATCAGGTTTAGTAATCATGGAAAGCCTCAGCGATGCTCTATATAAACAGATAAAAGAGAATGTGGGATGTATTGTAGGAATAGATACAATACATGAAGATATAGACAATATCCGCTATGATAGATATGAAGCCGCTGAAAAAGCAGTAAATCACCTGATCAGCCAAGGTCATCGCAGAATTGCTTATCTGGGCTCATCTTCCTATGATGTGCGAAAAGAAAAAAGATACAGAGGGTATCTGGACGCACTCATGGAGGCCGGCATTGAAGAAGACTTAAGTATAGTCAAAGACACCAAATGGAGCCGCAAGCAGTGCCATAAAGCTACTTTGGAATTGCTTGAGAATCCAAATCCTCCAACGGCTATTTTTGCCGCCAGTGACCTGATGGGTATGATTGCAATAAATGCAATTTACGAAAAAGGTTTATCAGTGCCCGATGACATTTCAGTAATTGGAATAAGTGACATTGAATTTGCCAAATACACCAATCCCCCCTTGACTACTGTTGCAGTGCCCATGAAAGAAATGGGGGTTGCTGCTGCTGAAACACTTATGTACAGACTTAAAGGAAACAAAACAATTCCCAGGAACGTTATATTACCTACAAAATTAGTTATACGGGAATCTACACGGAAAATTAACTAATATCTGATTAACACAAAAACAGCGGATGCGTAAGCACCCGCTGTTTTTGTGGTTTTCACTGTTCTATTTCAAAATGACGAGCTAATCCATAAGGCCTGCAACCCGGAGAAGTTTGCTTACCATAATTGCTGCTTCAGCCCTTGTGAGATTATCATTCGGTGCAATATAGGCTCCTGCCCTGCCTGCAACAATTTTTGCATCTATACATGCTGCAACACTTTCCCTGAAATAATCTGCGATGTCATTAGCATCGTTGAACTTACTGAGCGTTATTTCAGTTTCATCAGGTTCAAGATCAATTTTTGAACCCGCCACATTCATAGCTCTTGTAATCATGGCCATAGCCTGCTGACGGCTAATTTTGTCATTGGGACCGAAATTGCCATCACCGTATCCGTATATTATTCCATATTCTGCTGCTGATATAATGCCTGAATAGTACCAGTCTGAAGTATTTACATCTTTAAACAGAGATTCTGTTTCATCATTTATAAGCCCCGATGCTCTTGAAATTATTATTGCAAATTCTGCTCTGGTCACATCCCTATCAGGTGCATAGTTATTATTTCCAACACCGCTTATTATGAGCCGGGATGCCAGGTCGTTGATAATATCATTAGCGTAGTGTCCTTTACAGTCTGCAAATTCTACTGACTTTCGTATTAATGAATAGAGACTGTTTGTTAAGCTTCTGATTTCAGCAAAGTATTCCCCTTCAATTGCTACTATTTTTGTAGGAACATGACGAAGAGTTCCATCCTCATCAAGCGCAACAGCGGTTGAGATTTCTTCATAATTTACATCGTAAGGTACCTTGATTAATCTTGTAACATATTGGCTAAATCTATTTATCTCAACTGTTTTATCGTCAAATTCCGCTGATATTCTGAAAGCGACAGGAGTACCAACCAAGTATGCACTATGTTTATTGGCAGCCTTTGTAAATTCTTGTATTTCTGCATCATTTGCTTCAGCGATTGTAATACTGACTTTTATATCTGCCAGATCAACATTGCGACCGAAATCATTCTCCAGATCATTGATACTCAATTCCTCTGCCGGAAAGATGTATGAAGCCATATCAGTAATTATTTCAATGACAGCTTTTCTGTTCTCCATTTCTCTGATGGTTGCACCTGTAAGAACACTTGTTTTAACTTTTTCGCTTCCCGGTATATGTATAGTGATAACGGGATTTTCTACATCCGGAAATGCGTTTATTATTGAAGACTTTACAAAGAGAATATTATTTTTTCTGCCGTCTGGCAGCTCACCAATTGAAACTTCACCTGCATATACGATTTTACCATCAACTATTATTGGAGCCGTACCGCCCGAAGCCGGACTTGCGCTGCCTCCAGAGCCGGTATCACCGCTGACCACAGATCCTACTTGAATGCTATCCAGCTCGTACCTTCCATCTGCTCTCTTTCCTTCAATAGCAAACTGAACGCCAGGTTCACTGGTACTCGGATCCAATATAGCTATGCACAAGGTATATGTACCTTGTTTTAATTTTTCCGGGATCTCAATCGTCAGATTTATTGAGGTTTTTCCCGGCAAAATTTCATTCAATTTTATATCATCCAGAATAAAACTTGCAGCTACCTTTCCGGATGAATCTGCCAAAGAAAATTCTATGGGCCAATCATAATAGAAGGGAGCCACGCCTTTATTATTCCAGATCATTGAAATCTGAAGCTCTTCTCCAGGATTTACTTTTTTAGCATGAGTAACTGATTCAATAACATATCTGTAGCCCATGGTTTTATGTAAAATATCAATATTATGCTGTATTTCACAATCTTTTTCATATATTGCCGGTGAACATGGTCCCAGCCAGCTTGTATGGCTTTCCCTTACCTGTCTTAATGATTCCATTATTCTGTCATCGGTAAGAGAAAGAGCTGCATTTCCATTATAGAATTCGCCGCCTGAAAAGGAGTATTTCCAAAAATCAGGCATGGCGGAGGCTGCCTGTACTTCCAGCGGATCCTGTCCCTCATTTACATAAAGATATATCTCATTCCAGCCTGTTCGTGTCCATTCAAGCCATGAATCTGTTGAACCCTTTTCCCCAAACATATCATTGAATAATCCAAGGTTATTTTCACTTGCTATTGGATATGGTTTTCTCATTCCTATCAACGTATTTTTGAAATTGTCAAGATAATGCTGTACATATTGGTCAGACACATCCAGATTTGGGAATTTACCCGTTTTGTCCTCCGGCCAGTTATGCCATTCAGCCCAGTGCCCAAGGCTTCCCAACTGAATGTATGCTACTCTTGGATCGTTATCATATCTTCTGGCAAACTCTTGTATAAGCTTTTCATGATATTCAATCAATAAAGGATTATTGTAGTTCGGGGTAAACCCTTTCCCTATTTCTACAGTGTCATAAAATTGCCCTGCACCATCCGGGTGGGTATTCAATTCTTCATAGAGCCAATCAGGGATATCCATGTGTAACGTGTCTGATGGCGTATCCATAATAAATCTCAAATTAAACTTTTTGCCCCGCTCAGCCCAGAATTCAAACTGATACTTTTCTTCTAATTCATCCCACTTATATACACCTTTTTCAGGTTCTATCTCCCTCCAGGTCATACCGGCATAAACAAGGCTATGGGGCTGGGGCAATTCTTCATTATAATCAAAACTTTTTTCTTTCGCCCACGGAACCCACCCTATATACGGATTGTTAAGAAGTTCAAATATCTCAGCAGGATAATATGTATTGGCCTCTAATTCCCAGTATACAGCTTTATTGACAGACATCATTTCGTTGCCTTTTTGCGGAATTACTATTGAATTTTTTCCTACATATCCCACTTTGACATCTTGCGGTTTATTAAGTCCGATCTGTTTAAGATTAAGATACATTTCTACATAGGCGGGATAAGTATTCATATATACCATCCCTGTTCTCTCCCATTCAGGATTTTCCTGGGTGCCTGTGAACTTATACAGAACTCCTTTGTCAATCTTATAATCTATTCCTGAATTTGACCAGTATTCTGACTGATATCCTGTTTGAGAACTATTGTCAGCATCTATATAATAAGTATTATTGAGATTGAGATTATCACCTTTTATAAGAGTGAACAGCCTTGTATAGTCCATTACAGCATAAAATCCGGTGTCGGTATCTGATGAATAGGACACAGTGTCCACTCTGCTCCATTCACTGTCATCTCCGTCTATTACAACAGGGTTAGAATCAGTTGCAGACTGAACTGTGGCATAGTCTAAATTACTCCAGATCCGGGGCGCCCACCCAATATTCTCAATTTCAAATGATAATTTTAGTGTTTCAGAAATATCACCCATATAATCCAGATTTACCTCAACTTCAATAGTATAATAACCTTCTGAATCAGGCTCAGCCGAAATACTTCTGACTACATCAGTGCTAACTTCAGTCCAGTCCCATCCCCCACCATTATGCCTGAAGAGCGATGTTCCCTGTACTAAAAAGTCACTGCCGGCTTTTGCGTACTGCCCCCAGTTCTGATAACCTGTCTGCGGATTGTTATCAGTATCAATGTAAATGTTCATGACATCATACTCTTTAGCATGAGCCATAACATATAATTTTTGTCTTTTACGAATTGCATACAAATCCTTCACACCATCTTGCCCTTCGGCAACAGGTGCAAGAGGAAACCAGTCGCTATCGTCGCCATCGGGAACTATATTGATTGGCGGCGGCAAATTAGGAACGGCCAAATAACTATTACCCCTCCATATTGGTGGTGCATAGCCCATATTCTCTAATTCAAATGCCAATTAAACTGTTTCAGGTAATTCGCCGGCATTACTTAAAACAACTTTTATCTCCATAGTGTAAATGCCATCTTCGTCCGGCTCAGATGATATTACATATATTGCTTCACCCGTACAAATTTCTGTCCATGCCCATCCTTCCCCGCTATGACGATATAGATTACCATCCTGAACAAGAATATCCCCACCGGCATTGGCGAATTGCCCCCAGTTCTGATAACCTGTTTCAGGGTTATTGTCTGTATCAATATAAATGTTGGCTTTAATACCCAAAGCATCATAGGTGGTTACATGAACCATTAAATACCTAAACCTGGAATAGCCATCATTTCCTTAGCCCCTGGGATGGTTTCTACAAGAGCCTCTAGCTCTTTGTCCAGCTCTGCCAATTGCTCTTTATACAGGTCATATTGTTCCAGTAGGCATTCCATT
>JAAYMA010000009.1 GCA_012521615.1 Clostridiaceae bacterium
ATTATTTTTTTACTTATTTAACTTCTTTCAAGCAATATATTTACATGTTTGTTACTAATTAGTGTAAAGTAAACTATCTGAAATCCCTCGAAACGCAGATGTTTTCTGATCTGACTGACTCTATGGAATTTACTTTTACAAACCGGAGTTTACTTTTTCAATTGACCTTTAATTTTATTGTGCATTAAGTTATGCATAAGTTTAAGGAAATAGTTTAATACCATAATTTCATAATTACCCGCAAGAATTATATTTTATACCCTAACCTTTCAAAAGCCTCTTTCCTGAAATCCAGCAGCCTGTCTTCCTTAATGGCTTGACGGATATCCTCCATAAGTTTTATCAAAAATCTCAAGTTATGCCATGTTGCAAGTCTCAAACCTAATATTTCATTAGTTTTGAAAAGATGTCTCACATATGCCCTGGTAAAGTTTCTGCAGGCATAACAGTCACAGTTTTCGTCCATTGGAGAGAAGTCTTTTGCATATTTTGCATCCCTTATAATTACTCTGCCTTTGGAAGTGTAAATAGTTCCGTTTCTGCCTATTCTTGTAGGCATAACGCAGTCAAACATATCTATTCCCCGAATAACACCATCTATCAGATAGTCAGGGCTTCCCACTCCCATCAGATAACGGGGCTTCTCCTTCGGAAGCAGCGGAACTGTAACCTCAAGCATTTCATTCATGATTTCTGCCGGCTCGCCAACACTTAAACCGCCAACGGCATAACCGGGAAAATCGAGATCAACAATCTGTTTTGCACTTTCTTTTCTCAGCTCAGGATATGTACTTCCCTGAACTATTCCAAAAAGAGCCTGCAGATCAGTTCTTTTATGGGCCTCTTTGCAGCGTTTTGCCCATCGTGTAGTCATCTCGAGCGACCGCTTTGCGTAATCAAAATCACAGGGATATGGAACACATTCGTCAAAACACATAATAATGTCAGCACCAAGCATGTTCTGAACTTCTATTGATATTTCAGGTGACATGAACTTTTTGGAGCCGTCTATATGAGATCTGAAGGTTACGCCTTCTTCCTTAATATCCCTGAGTTTACTCAATGAAAAGACCTGGAAACCGCCGCTGTCTGTCAGCACAGCTCCATCCCAGTTCATAAATTTATGAAGTCCTCCGGCTTGCTGGACAAGCTCGGCTCCCGGCCTTAAAAATAAATGATAGGTATTGCTGAGTATAATTTTAGCCCCTATTTCCTTAAGCTCATCCGGGGACATTCCTTTAACTGTCGCCTGGGTTCCCACAGGCATAAAGACAGGTGTTTCAAAGCTTCCGTGGGGTGTATGAATTCTTCCAAGTCTTGCACCAGACTGTTTGCATGTTTTTATAAGTTCGTACCTTATTGCAGACATCCGTTATTCCTTTCTTTTATCAATTGTGTTTACAGCTTTAATTAATGCTTCATTAGTTAATTATCTACAATAATATCATATTTCAGTCAAAATCATAAAGCAAGCAATTTTCAATCACTCAGCAGCTTTAAAGTTGTAAAGAGGCTTTATTATATCAACTATTTCAACTGTATCCTGAATATTTTCAATGATTTCTTCCATAGGTTTATAGGCAAGGGCACATTCATCCAGTGTTGCCCTGCTGACAGTAGTCGAGTATATTCCCTTCATTGTTTCTTTAAACTCTTCAAGACTGATAATTTTCTTTGCCTGCCTTCTGCTCATTATCCTTCCGGCGCCATGGGGTGCAGAATAATTCCAGTCCTTATTTCCTTTGCCGATACAAATCAAACTTCCGTCCCTCATATTTATGGGGATTAATACCCTTTCCCCTTTTCTGGCGGAAATGGCGCCTTTTCTTAAAATCATACTGTCCATGTCAATATAGTTATGTATGGTAGTAAACTGATCTTCTATTTCAAATCCCATTCTGTTTATGATTTCATCAACCATTGCCTTCCGGTTATATACGGCATACTGCTGCACTATTTTCATATCATTAAGATAGTTTTTGAAACTTTTTCCCTCAACATAGGCTAAAGATTTATTAAGCTTTATATTTTTCCGAACAAGCTCCCTGTAACCCAATTCCTGATAATATTCTGCGACCTGCTTTCCCAGATGCCTGCTTCCGGAATGGACAACAAGATATAATGCGCCATTACTGTCCTGATTGACTTCTATAAAATGATTGCCGCCACCCAAAGTACCTATGCTCAATCTTGCCCTTTGAAGATCAACATGTTTTTTGCAGACTAAATTCTTTAGTTCAATATTTTCTGCATACTTATGCGGAGTCTTTCTGATATTAAACCCAGAAGGAATATAATCATAAATAACATTGTCCAGTTTTTCAAAATCAATTTCTTTCTGTTTCAATTTAATTGTTTCCATACCGCAGCCTATATCCACACCCACCAAATTGGGCACAATTTTATCAGTGATTGTCATGGTGGTACCAATGGTACAGCCCGCGCCGGCATGGGCATCTGGCATAATTCTGATGATACTGTCCTTTACAAACTCCTGATTGCACAGCTCTAATATCTGGGCTTTTGCCTCACCTTCCAAATTATCAGTAAATACTTTAGCAGTGTTGTATTTTCCTTTAATTTCAATCATGACTTTCACCTCCCCTTATGTTTATATCTGATTTGCTTAAATTTGATTTAAGAGTTTTATACTTTATGAAAACATATATTCGATTATTATTGCAAAATAATTGAGTTGAAC
>JAAYMA010000069.1 GCA_012521615.1 Clostridiaceae bacterium
ATTAAAATCCTGAAACGATATTTAAACTCTTTCCTGAAGCTTCTTTTCGGTTTAATTTTCAATCACCCACTTAAAATAATATATTTTTTATTGTAGCATATAAAATTATAACTGAATTCCTTCCTGTTGCTGTGGAATTGCAAATGTAAATAGAAAAGCAGGGCAGAATATGCTATAATAAATTGTTAAATGGATGGAAATAAAATGAAATACAAAAATAAAGAAAAAGTAAGACTTCAAAAATATATGGCCCAGTGTGGAGTAGCTTCAAGGCGGCATTCAGAAGAGCTGATACGTGCCGGTAAGGTCATGGTAAATGGAAAAACAGTCACTCAAATGGGCGTATTGGTCTCGGATGAAGACGAAATCAGAGTTGATGGTGTCCTTATAAAAAGAGAAGAGAAAAAAGTTTACATTATGCTCAACAAGCCTTCCGGGTATGTTACTACAGTATCTGATCCGCGAGGAAGAAGGACTGTTCTTGATTTGATTGATGGAGTTGATGAAAGGATTTATCCGGTGGGTCGTCTTGATTATGATACCACAGGTCTTCTGCTACTTACCAACGACGGGGATTTTGCCTATGAAAGCACTCATCCCGGAAAAATGGTTGCAAAAACTTACCTTGCAGAGGTTAAAGGGAGGCCGTCGGACGATAAGCTTGACATGCTGCGCTACGGAGTAGACATTGGAGGCTTTATCACATCCCCTGCGGATGTGGAGGTAATCAAGAATAAAGAAAAGAGTACAATACTTAAAATAATTATTCACGAGGGCAGAAACAGGCAGGTCAAACGTATGTGTGAGACAATTGGCCATGAAGTGGTAAAATTAAAAAGAACGGCCATAGGAAACCTTACGCTTGGAAAGCTCAAAACAGGACAATGGCGCTATTTGACGCCTCGTGAAGTAAACCTTGCATTAGGGAGGGCAAAATGAATTATCAGTTAAGAAAAACATCCAGGATAAAGCCTATAACAGCATATTTAAAAAAATCTGTAAAATTTTATGACATAGATAACCCGCTGGTAGCTCAGATAACCTTTATTATACTTTTGGCTGTAGTTTTTGGCGGATATTTGTTTATGATGCCGCATGCCCGAGATTTGAGCATTATTTACGAACAAATAGGCAATAGAATTATTGGACAAATGGAAGAGCTCAATAACTTTGATTTAGGAATGGCTCTTCTAAGCTCGGATCTCTACATTGAGATGATTAACACGCTGACAACGGTGTCCTTAATTTTGCTTTTGATAAAGTCCGTATCTTTTCTTGTCAGTCTGTTTTATGGCAGCTGGTATTATTTAAGTCATTCGGATCCCGGAATGCCGGGTAAAAAAAGAACTGCTCTTTTCTTTAAGCGACTGCCCAAGATTATAATATTCAATATCATATTCTATCTTGGACTTTATATAGCAGTCATTGCTTTTTTCACTGTTGCAGTTATAATTTCTGTTTTAATTCCTTTTTTTGCCATTCTGGTCATATTAGTGCCTATAGCCGCTGTTTTAATTCTGAAGTTATTTGCTTTTAAAGATCTGCTTATTATAGAGTTCAATCCGGGAATTTTCAGGAATCTCAAAAAATCTGTACAGTTGACAAGAGGTTCCAGAAGAAATGTCATAATAAACGGTTTGTGGCCTTTTTTTGCAGGCTGGATTTTAAGTTACCTGGCAATTGGATTTGAAAATCAGATGATTTCTCTCTTAATTGCATCTTTTCTGGAAGTCATTATATTAATGGTGTCACAGAGGCTGAATGCTTTAATGTTTCTGGATGCCCTTTCTCCGGAAAACTGAAAAAATTATATGTATAATTTGTATAGTTTTCTCAATGCATATTTATGTATTTTTCTTGCGCATTTTTACAAAAAACATTATAATTTTTTTATAAATCTAAAGACGGGAGGATAAAAAGTTGCTTGAATATAAACATATAGAGAAAGTCGATCCTGAAGTTGCCAGCGCAATCAGGAAGGAGATTGGCAGGCAGAATGACAAAATCGAACTTATAGCCTCTGAAAATTTTGTCAGTAAAGCAGTTCTTGAGGCAGTCGGAACGCCCCTGACGAATAAATATGCTGAAGGATATCCGGGGAAAAGGTATTACGGCGGCTGTGAATTTGTTGATGAAATCGAAAATCTTGCGATAGAAAGGGCAAAGGAGCTCTTTGGAGCGGAACATGTTAATGTTCAGCCTCATTCAGGAGCACAGGCCAATATGGCTGTTTTTTATGCCATGTTGAAACCCGGCGATGTGTATATGGGAATGAATCTTGCTCACGGCGGACATTTGAGCCATGGCATGCATCTTAATATCTCCGGTAAATATTTTAAACCTGTTCATTACGGCGTCAGAAAAGAAGATGGAATTATAGATTATGATGAAGTAAGAAAAACTGCTCTGGAAGTAAAACCAAAAATGATTATTGCTGGTGCAAGTGCATATTCCAGGATAATTGATTTCAAAGCATTCAGGGATATCTGTGACGAAGTAGGAGCATATCTCATGGTGGATATGGCACATATTGCGGGTCTTGTTGCAGCAGGTATCCATCCAAGTCCTGTGCCTTATGCCGATTTCGTCACAACTACTACTCATAAAACATTAAGAGGACCACGGGGCGGCATGATTCTATGTAAAGAAAAATATGCCAAAGAAATCAATCGTGCAGTTTTCCCCGGGCTTCAGGGCGGACCTCTTATGCATGTAATTGCAGGTAAAGCTGTATGTTTAAAAGAAGCATTGTCTCCTGAGTTTAAAGAATACCAGAAGCAGATTGTAAAGAATGCAAAAGTACTCTGTGACTCCCTTAAATCCCTGGGATTTGAAATAGTTTCAGGTGATACCGAAAACCATATGATACTTGTTGATCTGACCAATAAAGGAGTTACAGGAAAAGAAGCGCAGCATATGCTTGATGAGGTTATGATTACAGTCAATAAAAATGGTATTCCATTTGATACTTTAAGCCCCGCCGTTACAAGCGGTATACGTATTGGCACACCTGCTGTAACCAGCAGAGGTATGAAAGAAGATGAAATGAAAGAAATAGCAGAATTTATAGGTATGGCCTTAGATGGTGATTTTGAAAAGAATAAAGGGGCCATAATAGATAGAGTAGGTCAACTTACAGCTCGCTTCCCGCTTTATAGTTAATAATCAATATGTTTGAGCTAATAAATTGTTAACTATATGGTAACCTTGTCTTGAAGACTGTTTTATATACCTGTTACGAGTAAGGGATACTGGAAAAGTAAGATTGACAAAGGGGAACATAGTGAGTATAATATTTCATGTTGACCTTCCGGAAGCCTGAATTGTGCGCTTTTAAGGAGGGTGGTAAATTTGAAGATAGATTTGACTTCAATTGTTAAGAACAACGGGGGTACCATCAAGATATCGATAAAGGAATATCTTGAGGATTTTAAGAAAGGCATTGGTACCGTTACTTTTACAAGTCCCGTTGAATTTAATGGGTCTGTCACAAACTTTAATGGTATGCTGATTTTGAAAGGAAAAGCCAATGTGGATTACAGTACTGTTTGTGACAGATGTGGAGAGAAAATTAATAAGGATTTATCTCTCACTGTTGAAGAGGATATTGTCGAAGCGACTACAGCAGAAAATACTGAGAATAATCCCGACGATGACCGCTTCACATTTACCGGCAATATTCTTGACCTGGACAGGATACTGGCTGATTGTCTGATTACTAACCTGCCTATGTCTCATATTTGCCGGGATGATTGTAATGGCTTATGTCAAACTTGTGGCAATAGGATAAATTCTGACAGTTGTAACTGTGAAGAAAAAGATCCCATTGATCCACGGCTTGAAGTATTAAAAGGATTTTTTGATTAGCAGTTGAAAAATGCTGATTAATGCAAACACTGAACGGAGGTGTTACAATGGCAGTACCAAAAAGTAAAGTTTCTAAGCAGAGAAAGCGTAAGAGAAGAACCCATTATAAGCTTTCTGCGCCCAATCTGGTTCCATGCAGACAGTGTCATGCACTCAAGCTTTCCCACGTAGTATGCAAGGAATGCGGATATTACGATGGCAAGGAAGTTATTAAGGTAGAGGATTAAGTAAACAATCTCCGAGCGTTCGGTTCTTATTCAACTTGAAGGTGGTAGCAGCTTGGCTTAAGCTGCTATTATTTTTATATAGGAAAAGTGAGATATGAAAAATAATATTATAATAAAATCAATTCAAAAAAACAGTATTGCGGAAGAACTCAATATTGAAGCGGGAGATTTGCTTCTTTCCATTAATGGCCGCACTATTCAGGATATTTTTGATTATAAATTTTTATGTTCTGACTCTGAATTATTACTTGAAATATTAAAATCAGATGGGGAGCATATTATTTTCGATATTGAAAAAGACGAGTCTGAAGATTTAGGTCTGGAGTTCGAAAACTACCTCATAGACCAGGAGAAAAGCTGTCAAAATAAATGTATTTTTTGCTTTATAGATCAGCTCCCGAAAGGAATGCGGGAAACCCTTTACTTTAAGGATGATGATGTAAGGCTTTCATTCTTGTTTGGCAATTATATTACAATGACAAATCTTTCTGAAGAAGAAATCGACAGAATAATCAGATATCGCATGTCTCCCATAAATGTATCAGTTCACACTACAAATCCGATTCTTCGTAAAAAAATGCTGAATAACAGGTTTGCTGGTGATGTTCTTGAAAAGATCAGGCGCTTTACTTCAAATGGTATTACAGTAAATGCCCAGATTGTTTTATGTCCCGATATAAATGACGGAAAAGAGCTTGACAGCACCCTTGCTGATCTTACCTGCCTGTATCCCCAACTCAACAGTATTTCTGTTGTACCTGTAGGTCTTACCAGGTTCAGGGAAGGGCTTACGGAAATTAAACCTTTTACGAAAGAAAGAGCCAGGGCCGTTTTGAGGCAAGTTGAAGAATGGCAGAAAAGACTTCTTGAGAGTTATGGCAGCAGGATTGTATATGCTGCCGATGAGCTGTACATAATGGCGGAAAGAAATCTTCCCGGTATTGATGCATATGAAGGTTTTCCTCAAATAGAAAATGGTGTGGGAATGGTAAGATTATTTTCTTATGAAATAGATGAAGCACTTAAAAATCTGCCGGAAAATATAATATACCCGGTCAAAGAGTATTCAATTGCTACAGGCACTTCGGTTTATGATCATATGGTAGCTTTAACAGATAAAATAGAGGATGCACTGGAAAGTATAAAGATTAATGTTTATCCGGTGGAGAATACATTCTTCGGAAAAAATGTGACTGTAACAGGTCTTTTAACAGGATATGACCTTAAGAGGGAGCTTAAGGACAAGAATCTGGGAGATGGACTCTTGCTTTCTAAAAGCATGTTCAGGGCAGGGACAAGAGATATGTTGGATGATATTACTGCCTGTGAACTTGAGCAGGAATTAAATATCGGTATCAAGATTGTAGACAATTGTGGACATGCATTTATAGACACTCTTGTCCAAAGTTGATGCTTAATGAAAATATTTCACGAAATTAATAACAATTTTAAGATATGGCGAATATACTTATACTGACAGGAGCTGGCACGGAGGTTTTTGCACATGCGTATAATTGTCCTTAAGATGCCCGGATTCCTGGGAGGAATACTCAGGCGCTTGTTTAGAATCCACTGATGTGGGCATGAAAAAGCAATAAAAAATGTGGCATCATGTTAAGCCACATTTTTTATTACTGAACTTTTAAATTATACTGCCTTGATCATCTTACTGGAACGCAGGCATCTGGTACAAATATTCATAGTTTTTGATGTGCCGTCTATATTGACCTTAACTTTTTTAATATTCGGCTTCCAGGTTCGATTAGTCTTTCTGTTAGAGTGACTAACTTTCATTCCAAAATGCTTACCTTTATCACATACTTCGCATTTGGCCATTTCCTAACACCTCCCTGCACTCCCAATAATGTGCGAAGAAATTACCGTTTAATGCTTGAATTTAGCAGCAGAAACTATTGTACCATATATGCAGCAGATATGGCAACTATTTTTGTTTTTTACGGCGTTTTTGGAGATACAAAATAAGGAAAAACAGAAAGACAGATATAAAAGTCGCAATAGCTACAATTATCAGGCTGGTATTGTATTTGAAACGAAAATGTTCTGTCAATGTAGTCCACCCGTTTACAAGACCAAAAACAATGAAAAGGGCTGCAGAAAAAATTGACGTAACTCGTTTCGGTACATATTTTATGACTATAGTTCCTGCAATAAGTCCCAGACAATCTGATGCAATCAGTCCCAGTGTAGATCCTGTAAAAACGCTTAAAGGGCTGTCAGGATAAAGTGCGGCAAATGAAAAAGCAGAAAGCTGGGTTTTGTCCCCAAATTCAGCCAGAAAAAAAGCCAGAGCAACAGTTAAAATAGCACTGTTCTTATGGGGCTCACACCCATCTTCATTCTCTTCTTCCTCCCTTAAGGATAGTAGACCAAAAAAAATAAAGAGGATTGAAGCGCCTATTTTGACACTGTCTTCTATAATTTTTATTCCGCCTATTGCTGAACCTAATAAAACAGCCAATATGTTCAATACAACGGCTGCAAGGCTTATACCCAAAAAAACATGGAGGGGCTTATGTTTCGAAGCTAAACACATCACCAGAAGCTGAGTTTTATCACCCATCTCCATAATAAAAACCATTAAAAGTGTGGTAAGAAGAATTCCAAAATTAAAATCCATGGTAATGACTACCTGCCTTTGTAATTTAAGATATTAAATTTTCTGGTTATTTATTCGTGAATTAATCAAAAAAGGGATTTATTTTGCATCAGGGCTGTTGAAACAGGAATACCAATCATGTATGTTATCCAACTGATAAGATTTATTCTGTCAAATTCCTTTTTAAATATTTCAGGGATAACCCTAAAATTGCTCTGCGGATTCAGTATGATATCTTTATATATAATTATAATTATTCATAACACTTACATTTCAATTTATTTATATATATCTCGCTTCGGCTTACGAAATCTAAGATTGTTCAATATTTAACAGTCTTGACGGTGTTGTGGAATATACACAAAAAACATTGTATAAAAATAAATATTATTTATATTTATACATTCAAATTTTCATTGACATGGTAGAGACTACCTGATATAATCGAAAAAAATAACTGAATAGCCCTTATACAAATGCTATGAAGGAGCCATGTACTTCAGTTAAATCTTTACAGAGAGCTGATGGTTGGTGGAAATCAGCAAGATCCTGATGTATATATCTCTCCGGAGCAGATCTTCTGAAAATTACAGTAGGAAGATACGGCAAGCCCCGTTACAGGTGATGGTTTGTTAGAACCTCATGAGGTCTTTATTGTGAAATAAAGACGAAATAGGGTGGTAACACGTGGAGTATATCCCTCGTCCCTATCGAAGTGTATCGATGGTGCGAGGGTTTTTTGTACTTATGAAAGAAGGTGAGCAGCTTGAAGGCAGCAGAAGCAATGGTCAGATGTCTTATTGAGGAAAAAGTGGATACCGTGTTTGGATATCCCGGAAGTTACATACTGAGCGTATATGAAGAGCTCAGAAAATTCAATCTGCGGCATATCCTGGTCCGGCAGGAGCAAGCTGCTGCTCATAGTGCCAGCGGGTATGCAAGGATTTCAGGCAAAACCGGTGTCTGCATAACCACTTCAGGACCCGGGGCCACCAACCTTATCACAGGTATTGCTACGGCATATATGGACTCTATTCCGCTGGTTGCCATTACTGGACAGGTAAATACATCCCTGATTGGTCGTGATGTCTTTCAGGAAGTTGATATAACCGGAGCCACCGAATCTTTCACAAAACACAGTTATCTGGTTAAAGATGCCAGTGAGATTCCACGTATTATGAAAGAAGCTTTCTATATAGCTTCAACGGGCAGGCCCGGTCCTGTTCTCATCGATATCCCCGGTGATGTACAGGACAGAGAAATTGAATTTAATTACCCTGAAGAAATTGATATCAGAGGATACAAACCCAATATAAAAGGGCATATCGGTCAGATAAAAAAAGCTGTAAAAGCAATTGAAGAAAGTAAGCGCCCTCTTATTATAGCAGGCGGAGGTGTTTTACTTTCAGATGCCCAATCAGAGCTCATGAGCTTTGTTGAAAAAACTCATATTCCCGTTGTTCACACACTTATGGGCAAGGGAGCTGTACTGGAAAGTTCTCCTTATAATCTGGGTATGATAGGGACCCATGGTTTTCCGGAAGCCAACCGGGCTATGAATAAAGCTGACCTGCTTGTATTTATAGGTGCAAGAATAGCTGACCGGACATGGGGTGGTGTGGCTGATAAAGTACTTAAAAATGTCAGGATTATTCATATGGACATAGACCCGGCTGAGATAGGGAAGAATCTGGGCACTGATATTCCTCTGGTGGGCGATGCCAAATATATATTGAGTGAAATGCTGCAAAGAGTGAAAGAACTTGATATTCAGCCTTGGATCTCAGAGCTCAATATAAATGATTCTGAAAAAATTGATAAAAAAATCAGGCAGACAAAGGCCATTGATCCTGAGTATACCATCAGACTTCTTTCTGATAAGTTGAATGATGATGCAATATTAGTTGCTGATGTGGGTCAGAATCAGCTATGGGCTGCAAGAAATTTCGAGGTTAAACCCGGGAGAAGTTTCTTAACTTCGGGAGGTCTTGGTACTATGGGGTATGCACTCCCGGCTGCTGCAGGAGCAAAAATAGCTGACAGCAAAAGACAAGTGGTTGCAGTAGTTGGAGATGGTGGATTCCAGATGAGTCTTTACGAACTTGGTACAATTTCAGCTAATAATCTTGGCATTATTATTCTTCTGTTCAATAATTCCAGGCTTGGTATGGTAAGAGAGCTTCAGGAAAGAAGATATGGCAGTATTACAGCTGTCACTCTTGAAAAGAATCCTGATTTTATAAAGTTATGTGAGGCATATGATATACCCGGTGTAAGAGCTGTAAATAATTCAGAAGTTGAAGAAGCAATTGATAAAGCATTAAAAGCCAAAGGACCTTTCATAATTGAATGCATTGTAGATCCTGGTGAAAGCACATTATAAGATTTTCAAAATACTTATCCCGTTAAAATGCAACTTATTAAGTTTTTAAAGTTCTTTGAAATAACCAAATTATAGTCAAAAGCTAAATTCAAAATAATTCAGATACATGAAAGCTGAACATAAAGCCAAAAGCTGAGTGTTCAGGGGTTAAACATCAGAAGCCAAAAGCTGAAGAGTGTTTAACGGATTTTTGCTACTATTATAAAGTTCAACAGCCAAATTTATTAAAAAAAGAGAATTTAAACCAAGAGAGACATTGGCAAGGGAGTGGAAAGAATGAACAGGCATGTACTTTCGGTACTTGTTGAAAATCAATCTGGAGTACTGAGCCGGGTCTCGGGACTGTTCAGCCGAAGGGGATACAACATCGATAGTTTGTCTGTAGGCGAGACCGAAGACCCTAAAATATCCCGTATGACCATCGTTGTCAGAGGGGATGACCAAATACTTGAGCAGATAAAAAAGCAGCTTAACAAGCTTATTGATGTCATTAAAATTGTTGAGCTGGATCCTGACCAGTCTGTATTCAGAGAGCTTGCTCTTATCAAAGTTAAGACAGATATGAATACCAGGGCATCTGTCATCGAAATTGTAAGTATATTCCGTGCAAACATTGTCGATGTTTCCAACACTTCCCTTACAGTTGAGATGACAGGGGATGAAACAAAGATTGAGGCATTTATAAAACTTATGAAACCTTACGGGATAGCTGAAATTGTCCGTACCGGGCTTGCCGCCATTGAGCGGGGAAGCAGAGTAATAAATAATGTGTAAAGAAAATATGAGGAGGTATAAAACTATGGCAAAAATTTATTATGAAAAGGATTGTAACTTGGAGTTATTGAAAGGAAGAACTGTAGCGGTAATAGGATATGGAAGTCAGGGGCATGCACATGCACTGAATATGAAAGAATCCGGAGTTAATGTAATTGTGGGGCTTTATGAAGGAAGTAAATCATGGAAACTTGCTGAAGATGCAGGTTTGAAAGTAATGACTTCTTTCGATGCATCAAAAGAAGCTGATATTATCATGATCCTTGTAAATGACGAAAAGCAGCCCAAACTTTATGAAGAAAATATAAAACCTAATCTGAAAGCCGGTAAAAGTCTTGCTTTTGCACATGGTTTCAATATTCACTATGGTCAGATTGTGCCGCCTGAGGATGTAGATGTGTTCATGGTAGCGCCAAAGGGACCTGGACATACAGTAAGAAGCCAGTATCAGGAAGGAAAAGGTGTTCCCTGTCTTGTTGCAGTTCATCAGGATGCAACCGGAAATGCCAAAGAGTTGGCACTAGCTTATGCAGCAGCTATTGGAGGAGCAAGGGCAGGCATACTTGAAACCACATTCAAGGAAGAAACCGAGACAGACTTATTTGGGGAACAGGCTGTTCTGTGTGGCGGCATAACCGAACTTATCAAAGCAGGATTTGAAACCTTGGTTGAGGCAGGATATCAGCCTGAGAGTGCATACTTTGAATGCCTCCATGAGATGAAGCTGATAGTGGATCTCATGTATCAGGGTGGTTTGAGCTATATGCGCTACTCCATATCCGATACTGCCGAGTACGGGGACTATACAACAGGAAAGCGTATTATAACCGAAGAAACCCGGAAGGAAATGAAAAAAATACTTGGCGAAATCCAGGACGGAACATTTGCCCGCAAATGGCTGCTTGAAAACCAGGTTAATCGTCCATATTTCAATGCAAGAAGAAAGATGGAGCAGGAGAGCCAGATTGAGCAGGTGGGCAGGAAGCTCCGCAAGATGATGAGCTGGAATAAATAAGAAATATATAGTGTGGAGATGAGTATTATGAGGGATCGTGTATATATTTTTGATACCACTTTGAGAGATGGAGAGCAATCTCCCGGATGCAGCATGAACATTCAGGAAAAAGTGGAGCTGGCAAAACAGCTGGAACGCCTTAAAGTTGATGTGATAGAAGCAGGTTTTGCCATAGCTTCGCCCGGTGATTTTCAGTCAGTCAAAGCAATAGCTGAAACCATAAAGGATTGTACTGTTGCAAGCCTTTCAAGAGCGAATGAGAAGGATATTGAAAGGTCTGCAGAAGCTTTGAAAAATGCTGCGAATCCCTTAATACACACTTTTATTGCTACGTCGGATATACATATGAAATATAAACTCAGAATGACTCCTGATGAAGTTTTGGAGCGGACTAAATACATGGTGGCATACGCAAAAAAATTCTGTCCGAATGTGGAATTTTCAGCCGAGGATGCCACAAGATCCGACCATGAATTTCTGTATCGCGTAATTGAAACTGCCATAAAATCAGGAGCTACTGTTATAAATGTCCCCGATACAGTGGGCTACACAACACCTGACGAATATTATGAGCTGATAAAAAATATCAGAGAAAATGTTGCGGGAATTGAAAAGGTGATTTTATCAGTGCATTGCCACAATGATCTGGGTATGGCGGTGGCCAATAGCCTTTCAGCTATAAAGGCCGGTGCAAGGCAGGTCGAGTGCACAGTTAACGGAATAGGTGAAAGAGCTGGTAATGCAGCCCTGGAAGAGATAGTGATGGCAATAAAGACAAGGAATTCGGTATTTAATGTGGACGTACGGGTTGATACCACACAGATTTACCGCTCTTCAAAATTGCTCAGTAATATTACAGGTGTATCGGTACAGCCCAATAAAGCCATAGTAGGCGCAAATGCTTTTGCTCATGAATCGGGTATTCATCAGCATGGTGTTCTTGCCGAAGCAAGTACTTACGAAATTATGACTCCTGAATCTATTGGACTTACCAGAAGCAAGATAGTACTTGGAAAACATTCAGGACGCCATGCCTTTGAGGATTACCTCAGATCCCTTGGCTACAGTCTTACAAAGGAAGAACTGGATAGAGCTTTTGAAAAGTTCAAAATCCTGGCTGACAAAAAGAAAGACGTTAAAGATGCCGACATTGAGGCTCTGCTTGCAGACAAGGCAATTGAAATTCCGGAAGTCTATAAGCTTGACCGTTTTGTGATAAATACCGGCAACACCATTACCGCCACTGCTATCGTGAGGCTTATAAAAGAAAACGGCGGGCCTTCAATGATAGAAGAAGTCTCTACAGGGGATGGTCCTGTGTATGCGGCATTTAAAGCAATTGAAAAAATTGTGGGAGTTTCCTTTGTGCTTGAGGACTATAAAGTTCACTCGGTTACAGAGGGGCAGGATGCCCAGGGTGAAGCATATGTGAAGATTCGCAGAAATGGCCGGATTTTTACCGGTAAAGGCGTAAGTACCGATATTTTCGAGGCAAGCGTTCTTTCGTATATAAATGCAATTAACAAAATGATATATGAAGAAAAGCTTGAGGCTCAGGTTTAACTGAAAGGGTGGAGATTATGCTGCAAAAAGTTGATATATTTGATACAACGCTCCGGGATGGAGCGCAGGCTGAAGGTATCTCATTTTCAGTTGAGGACAAACTCAAAATTGCAAAAGCTCTGGATAAATTAGGTGTTGCCTATATTGAAGGCGGCAACCCGTTTTCTAACCCAAAAGACCTCGAATTCTTTGAGAGGACTAAGAGTATTAAGTTTGAAAACGCCAAGCTGGTGGCTTTTGGAAGTACCCGCCGAAGAGATATTGCTGTAGACCAGGACAAAAATATTTTGTCGATGCTGTCCGCCCAGACACCTGCTGTGGCAATTTTCGGAAAGAGCTGGGATTTCCATGTTGAAAAAATAATAAGGACTTCCCTGGAAGAAAACCTGAGAATGATAAAAGAAACAGTAGCTTTTTTCAAGGAAAAAGGAAAAGAAATAATATATGATGCGGAGCATTTTTTCGACGGATACAAAGCCAATCCCGGATATGCTATGAAGACCCTGGAGGCAGCTTTTGAGGCCGGAGCGGATTGTCTTGTTCTCTGCGACACAAACGGGGCATGTTTTCCACAGGAAGTATATGACATTGTAAAGGCTGTTAAGAAAGCTTTCGATGTAAAAATCGGAATACACGCCCATAATGACTGCGGTATGGCAGTGGCAAACTCCATTATGGCTTTTGGGGCCGGAGCTGAACATATTCAGGGCACATTCACCGGCATTGGCGAAAGATGCGGGAATGCAAATTTAAGCACCATTATTCCCAATTTGCAGCTCAAGAAAAAAGTCAGTTGTATACCCGAGGAAAACCTTAAGAGTCTTACTTTTACAGCCAGAAAAATATCAGAAATAGCCAATGTTACATTGAACGAACGGGATCCTTACGTGGGTAATTCTGCTTTTGCCCACAAAGGCGGAATGCATATTGATGGTGTTTGTAAAGATTCCAGTTCTTTTGAACATATTGATCCGAACCTGGTAGGCAACAAGAGAAGATTCTTAATGTCAGAAGTTGCAGGAAGAAAAACTATCTTAGAAAAAATAAAAGCCATAAATCCTGCAATAGACAAAGACTCCATGGAAACAGAAAACATTATTCAGAAGCTCAAGGAGTTGGAGCATGAGGGCTATCAATTTGAAGGAGCAGAAAGCTCTTTTGAGCTGATTGTCAGAAAGCAGCTGGGCAAATATAAACCCTTCTTTGAACTTGAAAAGTTCCAGCTTATGACTGAACAGCCCATAACATCAGGAGCATCGGCATCGGCACTTATAAAAGTTGCAGTTGATGGCAAATCAGAAATCACGGCAGCCGAAGGGCAGGGGCCTGTTCATGCGCTTGACAAAGCGCTGAGAAAAGCTTTGGAGGTGTTCTATCCTGAACTTAAAGATGTTCATCTTACTGACTTTAAGGTTCGTGTTATAGATTCCAACAAAGCCACTGCTGCCAAAGTACGTGTTCTGATAGAGTCCACTGATGGAGAAACTGTCTGGACAACGGTGGGAGTTTCAACTGACATTATAGAGGCCAGTTGGATTGCTCTTGTAGATTCTATTGAATACAAATTACTGAAAGAGCTTGAGAAAAAGATTGAAGTCTATTTATAACAGGAGGAAAATCGTATGGGAATGACTATGTCGCAAAAAATCCTTGCTGCTCATGCCGGGTTGGATAAAGTTGTACCCGGGCAGCTTATAGAAGCAGATTTAGATTTGGTATTAGGAAATGATATCACCACGCCTGTGGCTGTGAAAGAGTTTAAAAAAGCAGGTTTAGATAAAGTATTTGACCGGAAAAAGATAGCCATAGTACCTGACCATTTTACACCAAACAAGGATATAAAAGCTGCTGAGCAGTGCAAATACATTCGTGAATTCGCAAGAGATATGGATATTGAAAACTATTTTGAAGTCGGGGAGATGGGTATAGAGCACTGCCTGATTCCCGAAAAAGGCCTTGCAGTACCCGGTGATTTGATAATCGGAGCTGATTCTCATACCTGTACATACGGAGCTCTTGGTGCTTTTTCAACTGGTGTGGGGAGCACTGATATGGCAGCCGGTATGGCAACGGGAAAAGCGTGGTTCAAAGTACCGTCCGCTATTAAATTTGTTCTTAAGAACAAGCCTCAGGAATGGGTTTCAGGCAAGGATATCATCCTTCACATAATTGGTATGATAAGTGTTGATGGGGCTTTATACAGATCCATGGAGTTTATGGGCGACGGACTTGCTTACCTTACCATGGATGACAGATTTACCATGGCAAATATGGCAATTGAGGCAGGAGCCAAAAATGGAATCTTCATGGTGGATGATATTACTCTTGAATATGTAAAAGAGCACTCATCAAAAGAGTACAAAGTTTATGAACCAGACAGTGATGCTGAATATGACGAGGTTTATGAGATTGATTTAAGCAAAATAGAGCCTACAGTTGCATTTCCGCACCTTCCCGACAATACAAGAACAATTGACAATGTGGGAGACATTGAAATAGATCAGGTAGTAATAGGTTCATGTACGAACGGAAGATTGGGTGATCTCAGAGTAGCAGCCAAAATACTGAAAGGCAGAAAGGTTAAAAAAGGTGTCAGGGTAATTGTTTTCCCCGGTACTCAGAATATTTACCTGCAAGCCTTAAAAGAAGGAATTATCGCTGATTTTATAGAAGCAGGAGCGGTCGTGTCAACACCTACCTGCGGCCCTTGTCTTGGAGGCCATATGGGGGTTTTGGCTAAAGGCGAAAGAGCAGTCTCGACCACTAACCGCAATTTCGTCGGACGTATGGGTCACCCGGAATCGGAAATTTATCTTGCCAGCCCTGCAGTGGCTGCTGCATCAGCGATAACAGGGAAAATTACCGATCCGAGAAAAGTTTAGTTTTATAGCACTTGACTTTTAATCAAGGTTTGAAAATTTATAAACACGTACAACCTGACAAATTATATTCTAAAGGAGTTTGTAATGCTCCGAAGGAGGAAAATATGAAAGCAAAAGGCAGAGTTTTCAGATATAACGATAATGTCGATACCGACGTAATCATACCTGCACGTTATCTTAACACATCTGATCCAAAGGAACTTGCAAAACATTGCATGGAAGATATAGACAAGGACTTTGCTCAAAATGTGAAAGCGGGAGATATTATTGTCGCAGGCAAGAATTTCGGGTGTGGTTCTTCCCGTGAACATGCACCTCTTGCCATAAAGGCTTCGAGTGTATCCTGTGTCATTGCTTCCACATTTGCACGGATTTTTTACAGAAATTCTATAAATATAGGGCTTCCCATTCTGGAATGCGATGAGGCTGTGCAGGGTTCAGAGGCAGGAGACGAGCTGGAAGTGGATTTTGATACAGGAATCATCAGAAACCTGACCAAGGGTACAACTTTTAAAGCTCAGCCATTTCCTGAGTTTATGAAAAAAATAATGGCTTCCGATGGGCTTATTAATTACATAAAAAATAAAAATCAGAGCGGCTGATTGTTAGAAATTATCAGTATGACCTAATTTAATGTAACTCAAAACATTGAAATTCAGGAGGAGAATATGGATTTTAAACTTGCAGTGATACCCGGTGACGGGATAGGACCGGAGATAGTAGCTCAGGCTCTTAAAGTTCTTGAGCGGGTAGGTTCGGTCTTTGGACATAATTTTAGTATTAAGGAACTCTTAGCTGGCGGATGTGCAATAGACGCTGTCGGAGAGCCGCTTCCGGAAGAAACTTTAAGAGAATGTAAAAACAGTGATGCTGTTCTTTTGGGTGCGGTCGGAGGAGTTAAATGGGATAATCTTCCTGGTGACAAAAGGCCTGAAAAGGCTCTTTTGGGTCTCAGAGGCGAGCTTGGTCTTTATGCAAACTTAAGGCCTGCTGTGGTGTATGAAGAACTGAAAGACGCCTGTCTGATAAAAACCATGGATACATCGGACAACATCGATATCATGGTAGTTCGCGAACTTACCGGAGGCATTTATTTCGGAGAAAGAGGCAGAAAAATGACAGAGGATATGGGAGAGCTGGCCTTTGATACGGAAGTTTACACTACCCTTGAAATAGAACGGATTGCCAGGATGGCTTTTGATATTGCCAGAAAACGTAAAAGTAAGGTAACAAGTGTAGATAAAGCAAATATACTGGAAAGCTCAAGACTTTGGCGTGAGGTTGTGGAGAAGGTCGCAAAAGATTATCCGGATGTGGAATTAAATCATCTGTATGTGGACAATGCTGCCATGCAGCTTATCAGGGATCCTTCCCAATTTGATGTGATTGTTACCACAAACATGTTTGGAGATATATTATCGGACGAGGCCAGTATGATTACAGGTTCCATAGGGATGCTTCCCTCAGCAAGCCTGGCGGAAGGCAATTTCGGGCTTTATGAACCCATCCATGGTTCAGCTCCCGATATTGCCGGCCAGGATAAGGCAAACCCTCTTGCTACTATTTTGTCAGTAGCCATGATGCTGAGATATTCCTTTAATCTTTCAAAAGAAGCTGATGCTGTTGAAAAAGCGGTGGAAAAAGCACTCAAGGAAGGATACAGAACAGGTGACATTATGAGTCCCGGCAAGATCTTAGTGGGAACAGAAAAAATGGGCGATATTATAGCAGGCTTAATTGAATGATAGCTACAGATATCATTTGAT
Organism: Clostridiaceae bacterium; assembly: GCA_012521615.1. Classification (GTDB taxonomy): domain Bacteria; phylum Bacillota; class Clostridia; order DSM-8532; family DSM-8532; genus DTU059. The sequence continues at coordinate 17,095 of JAAYMA010000069.1, forward strand.
TATCCTTATTATGGATTGACGGAATTATTAAAAAATAATTCTATGTATCCTTCTCAGGAAAGGTGAGTAAATATGCGCAGTAACATTGTAAAGAAGGGTATTGAACGAGCACCCCACAGATCCTTGTTCAAATCCCTGGGGCTTACTGATGAAGAAATAAACCGCCCCTTAATCGGTATAGTAAATGCCAAAAGTGAGACAGTACCCGGACATATGCATCTTGATAAAGTGGCAGAGGCTGTAAAAGCAGGTGTCCGCATGGCGGGCGGGACCCCTATAGAGTTTCCTTCCATAGGAGTTTGTGACGGAATTGCCATGGGACATATTGGAATGCACTATTCCCTTCCCACGCGGGAACTCATTGCTGACAGCATTGAGGCCATGGCTCTGGCTCATGGTTACGATGGGCTGGTCCTGATACCAAACTGCGACAAAATTGTTCCAGGTATGCTTATGGGTGCTGCCCGAGTAAATCTTCCCGCTATTGTTGTAAGCGGCGGTCCCATGCTGAAAGGCAGGGTCAATGACAAGGATTTAAGCCTTACAGATATGTTTGAAGCTGTTGGCGCCATTCAGGCAGGGAAAATGACTGAAGAAGAGCTTATGGAATATGAAAACAGCGCTTGTGCAAGCTGTGGCTCATGTTCGGGTATGTTTACCGCCAACAGTATGAATTGTCTTACTGAGGCAATAGGGATTGCACTTCCCGGAAACGGCACAATTCCCGCAGTATATTCAGAGCGGCTCAGGCTTGCCAAAAATGCAGGTATGCAGATAATGGAGCTTGTAAAGAAAGATATAAAGCCCAGGGATATCATGACGAAAGAAGCATTCTTCAATGCCCTTGCAGTGGATATGGCCCTGGGGTGCAGTACAAACAGTATGCTGCATTTGCCTGCAATTGCATATGAAGCAGGTGTTCATTTTGATCTTGACATAGCCAACAGTATAAGTGAAAAAACTCCTAACTTATGCAAACTTGCGCCTGCAGGAAACCATTTTGTTGAAGATCTGTACTTTGCAGGCGGAGTGTCTGCTGTTATGAAAGAGCTGCTCAAAAAAGGAGTAATATATGAGAATTGTCTTACTGTCACCTTAAGAACAGTTGGTGATAATATTTCAAAGGCCGTAAATTTAAATCCTGAAGTTATAAGACCCGTGGAGAATCCTTACTCAGAAACAGGCGGAATTGCGGTGTTGAGAGGAAATCTTGCCCCGGACGGAAGTGTTGTAAAAAGAAGTGCCGTATCGGATAAAATGCTGGTTCACAGAGGTCCCGCCAGAGTCTATAATTCTGAGGACGAAGCAATAAAGGCTATCTTGGGAGGACAAATCAAAAAAGGTGATGTGGTTGTAATCAGGTATGAGGGACCAAAAGGAGGTCCCGGTATGCGAGAAATGCTCATGCCCACTTCAGTTCTTGCAGGAATGGGGTTGGATGCAGATGTTGCCCTGATTACTGATGGAAGGTTCAGCGGTGCTACCAGAGGTGCCAGTATAGGTCATGTATCCCCTGAAGCTGCAGAAGGCGGACCTATTGCATTTGTAAAAGATGGGGATATGATTTCGATAAACATGAACGAATGTACTCTTACACTGGAAGTTTCGGATGAGGAGCTTGAGCAAAGGAAAAAGGACTGGATTTGCCCTGAACCAAAGATAAAAACCGGATATCTTGCCCGGTATTCCAGATTTGTTACATCTGCTAGTGAAGGCGCCGTGCTTAAGACAGATGAATAATACTGAAATATATCCATTACGGCGCTGTTATGTCCTGCAAGTAAAAGTAATACGAATGACTATCCAAAACAGGTGGTGAAAAAATTGAGATTGACAGGTGCTGATATATTGGTTGAATGCCTCATTGAGCAAGGTGTTGATACCATTTTCGGCTTTCCCGGAGGAGCTGTATTAAATATTTACGACTCCTTATATAAATATCAGGACAAAATACGTCATATTCTGACATCCCATGAACAGGGGGCAGCCCATGCGGCTGACGGTTATGCAAGGGCTTCGGGCAAAGTTGGTGTTTGTCTTGCGACCTCAGGACCCGGTGCTACAAACCTTGTTACAGGAATTGCTACGGCATTCATGGACTCCATACCTGTAGTGGCAATTACGGGAAATGTTGCGTCAAATCTTCTTGGCAAAGACAGTTTTCAGGAAGTAGATATAACTGGTATTACAATGCCTATTACCAAGCATAATTTTGTAGTAAGAGATGTCAATGAAATGGCCAGTATTGTGAGGAAAGCCTTTAAAATAGCAAAACAAGGCCGTCCCGGTCCGGTGCTTATAGATATACCAAAGGATATTACTGCCCTGTATGCAGAGTTTGAACCGGCTTTGGCTGAAAATGAAGTTAAAGACAAAGAGGAAGATTTTGTGAGCAATGGGGCTGTTGATGAAGCCATAAGCCTTATAAACAACAGCAAAAAGCCAATGATTTACGCCGGAGGCGGGGTCATATCTTCAAATGCTGCCAATGAGCTGCTGGAGTTTGCAGAAAAAGTTCATTGTCCGGTTACATTGAGCCTGATGGGAATGGGGGCATTCCCGGCTACCCATGAACTGTACACCGGTATGGTAGGAATGCATGGCACAAAGGTCTCCAATCTGGCGGTTACCGAATGTGATTTACTTATTGCAATTGGTGCAAGATTTAGTGACCGGGTAATAAGCAAGATCGAAAGGTTTGCTCCTAAAGCAAAAATATTGCACATTGATATAGATGAAGCCGAGATAAATAAAAACATCAGAGCCGCACATTACATAGTTGGTGATGTAAAAGCAGTTCTGAATAAATTGAATCAGAACATAGGGACTATAGACCGTACCGAATGGCTGGATTATATAAGGCAACTGAAAGAAAAATATATGATTAAATGCCATGATAAAGACCAACTTACTCCGGAATATATACTTAACAGGATTTATGAAATTACAGGTGGAGATGCCATAATTGCCACTGAAGTTGGTCAACATCAGATATGGACAGCTCAGCATTATAAATTTACCAAACCCCGTACATTTATTTCCTCCGGCGGTCTGGGCACTATGGGGTTCGGGCTTGGAGCCTCCATGGGGGCTTATTTGGCCCGCCCTGATAAAAGAGTGTTTAACATTGCAGGGGACGGAAGTTTCAGAATGAATTTAAACGAGCTGGCAACTGCAGTAGAGTATAATATTCCTGTAATTGTGGTTATTATGAATAACCATGCTCTTGGTATGGTGCGCCAGTGGCAGAATTTATTCTACGATAAAAGATACTCACAAAGCGATTTGGACAGACCGACCGATTTTGTGAAGCTTGCCGAAGCTTTCGGTGCGGTTGGCTACAATCTTACCGAAAAAAAGGATGTGGACAGGATTCTGCAGGAAGCTTTGAGTCTGAAGCGTCCTGTAGTAATTAACTTTGAAATCAGCAGGGATCATAAAGTATGGCCAATGGTGCCGCCCGGTGCAGCCATTGAGGATGTTATTACCGGTGAATACGATCTCCGATAAAGTTGACAAAAAAAGCGAACAGTCGTAGCATATATGGGTGAGGTTTACTTGACTTAAGGGTTTTATGGGATATAAGTTGATGTTTTACATAAATTATGTTCTGCTTATTCCCAGGGCTCTCTTTTGAGAGCCCTTTTAACTGCTTTATGTTAACAAACCGGAGGTATGAAATAAATGGGAAGACTTTTTGGAACTGACGGTGTCAGAGGTATTGCAAATACAGAACTGACCGGGGAATTGGCATTTCAGTTGGGCAGGGCTGCTGCTTATGTCCTTTCTGATGAACTGCACCATACTCCCAGAATTTTAGTTGGGAAAGACACCAGAAGATCAAGTGACATGCTCGAAAAGGCACTTTTGGCAGGACTTTGCTCTTCGGGAGCCGAAGCTGTCTCGGCAGGTTATATACCTACGCCCGGAGTTGCATATCTGGTTCGAAAATATAAATTTGATGGGGGAGTTGTAATTTCTGCATCCCATAATCCAGCTGAATTCAATGGAATAAAGTTTTTTAATTCAGAAGGATATAAACTCCCGGATTCCCTTGAGGAGCGTATTGAAAAAATCATTCTGGATAATGCTGAAAAACTCCCGAGTCCAACAGGTGAAAAAATAGGTACAATTTCATGTCTTGAAACTGCACAGGAAGATTACATTAACCATGCAATAAACACTGTTGACTGTAATTTTAAAGGAATTAAAATAGCCATTGACTGCGCAAATGGTGCAGCTTTCAGAGTTGCTCCCGCGGCTTTTGAAATGCTTGAGGCAGAAGTACTGGTTATCAATAATGAACCTGATGGACTGAACATTAACAGAAATTGCGGATCCACTCATATGAATATGCTCCAGGATTTTGTGGTCAATAATCAGTGCGCTATAGGTCTGGCTTTTGATGGCGATGCAGACCGCGTTCTGGCTGTGGATGAAAATGGCCGGATAATCGACGGAGACAGGATTATGACCATACTTGGTCTTAATCTGAAAAAGAAAGGACTTTTAAAGGATGACACCATTGTGGTTACTGTTATGAGTAACCTGGGTTTTGATATTATGGCTAAAGAAAATGGCATCAATGTTCTTAAGACAAAAGTTGGTGACAGATATGTTTTGGAAAAAATGCTTGAGGGAGATTATAGTTTAGGAGGGGAACAGTCAGGACATATTATTTTAAGAGAATACAATACAACCGGAGACGGGCTTATTACTGCACTACAGCTTTTGGCAGTGGTAAAGGAAACAGGAAAAAAAGCTTCTGAGCTTTCACAGACTATGACAGTATTTCCCCAGGTACTTAGAAATGCCAGGGTCACCAATGAAAACAAATACAGGTATATAGAAGACCCTTTGATAGCTGATAAATGTAAAGAACTTGAAGATCTTTTCAAAGGTGAAGGGCGTGTTCTTATAAGACCATCGGGTACTGAGCCTTTGGTACGTGTTATGATTGAAGGAAAAGACGAGAATTATATTGCAGATAAAGCTGATGAACTTGTTGAACTTATTGAACAGCGTTTAAATTAAGATGACTTTTTGGATATGCTTAGCCCCTGTATGTGTTTTGAATACAGGGGTTAAGTTTATATAGAGCAAAATTTTTATAATATTAACAAGATTATCTATGGTTAATTA
>JAAYMA010000070.1 GCA_012521615.1 Clostridiaceae bacterium
AGGCAGCTGTGAAAATACTTGACAGACCTGTTATGGCAACCAGCAATAAAATTATGATAAATCTTTGGCTGTGCAAATTGTCTGCAAGCTCTTTTTTGTACAGTACCCGAAGACTACTGCTTTTCATCTTTTTTCACCCCTTCCCCTGCAAAGTACCGGCTGTAGATATCATCCAAATCCCTTCCACTCTGCTTGAGGTAGAGAAGTTCATAATTATTTTCATACAGAATCTTTAATATATCTTTCCGTACTTCTTTAGTTGATTTAACAACTACATTTTCACCATCTGCATCAACCCGGACTTCTTTATCAATTGCTTTAACAAGAGATATCAGCTTGTCGTCAACAGGTGAAACATTCATCTCTATGGTCAGTTCCTGACCTGCCAATACCCTGTCACCCAATGTAGATATTGGTCCTGCAGCCAGCAGTTTACCTTTAATAAATATTCCGACGCGATCACATATCTTTTGCATCTGATGCAGCAGATGTGAAGAAACAAGTATTGTTCTTTTATCAGTTCTTGCAAGGTCTGAAATAAACCCCAGCATTTCGTTTATACCTTCGGGGTCAAGGCCTTGAGTCGGTTCATCCAAAATCATTATTTTAGGGTCCTTCATCAATGTATCTGCTATTCCGAGTCTTTGTTTCATCCCCCGCGAATATGTACCGACCTTTTTGTCACCAACTTCTGAAAGGCCTACCCGCTCAAGTAATTCGTTTATCCTGTCTTCTATAGTTTTTGTATCGAGACCGTTCAATCTTCCGGTAAACCTTAGATTCTCCCTTGCAGTCATATCATCATAAAACCCCACCCGGTCGGGCATATAACCTACAATCCTCTTTATTTTCAGCGTATCCTTTGTGGTCAGATTTCCATTAATATACGCTGTTCCAGAAGTAGGCTCTGTCATACCCATCAGCATAAGTATGGTTGTGGTCTTTCCTGCACCATTCGGTCCTAAAAGTCCGAATACTTCCCCTTCATATATTTCAAGGTTTAAATTATTGACTGCAATATTTTCACCATATTTCTTTGTGAGGTTTTCAGTTTTGATAACAGCTGTTCTGTCCATTTTTATCGTCTCCCGTAAATTCTGAATATGTAGTACAAGCCACTCACCAGAAGAATTATTATCAGAACACCAACTATACCCCACAAAGTGGAGGTTTTCACCATAACCCTGAATTGAGCAGAACTTGTTACTTCAGGTGTTTTTGCTGTAATCTCGACTACATAATCCCCGGCAAGGGCCTTGCTGGAAGGAGTAATAAATGCTTTAACTGATGCAGTTTCCCCAGGAAGAATGGTATCCACCTGCTCAGGTTCAAATCTGACCTTCCATTCATCAGGCTGCCATGAAGTCAGCTCAATATTATTAAGCGCAGAACTTCCTGTGTTTTCTATAGTCAACTCGATTTCCTGCTCTTTTCCTGCATTTGTCTCAGCATTCAGCCTTCCATTTGGAGTGGTAAGTTTCATATCATAAGTTCCTGTAATGTTGACCTTAAGATCGGTCGACAGAGTCTCACTGCCTGAAGATACAGTGATCGGGATTGTATACTCTCCTGCATTTACGCTTGCCGGCGGTATTATTTCCACTTCAACTTTTGAAGCACTGTTGGAATCTATAGTTATACTTGAAATTTGCTTATAGTCTGTTTTGGACTTGAATTTAACCTGCCAGCCTCTTTCTGCATTTGCATTGAGGCTGTAATTTTCTTCTCTCTGTTTATTGTTTTTAATTTCCAGCTCAAAGGTGAAAGTTGCATCACTGGTGCCAGCCAGTTCATTGTAATTCGCCTTTAAAGTATCTTGGTTTTCTATTTCAGCTTTAACATCATAATATAGTGTGAGGCTTCTGCTGTAACTCCCTGAAGATGCATTTAAAACCACCTGATATTTTCCTTCTGCAGTTTCATAGGGTATCTTTACCTTTAAATCAATATCCCCCTTGTCTTCACCTGAAACATACACCCTGTCGATAATTCTTCCGCCGCCTTCTATATAAGCCTCCCAATTTTCAGGCAGCGAAACTATATCCAGCTTTACAGTCATTCCTGATCCTGTTTTATTTTCTATGGTTACGTCAGTGTTTATCTGTTCGCCGGCCTTTACGGCTATGCTTGGATATTTTGTGAAAATCTCAATAGTTGCGGCAAAGGATTTGGAAGCAGGAGAAATTATGAATAGTGAACATATGATAAAGAATAATGCTAAAGTGAATTTTCTTTTGAATGTCTTTTGTTTAAACATCATAATCCTCCTCTGTTTTTTTATTCATCTATTATGTTGGACGATTTTAAGCAAAATAAGGTTACACTTTTGTATAAAAAATAAAATGGAAGATGTCTTTATCCGCATCTTCCTATGACCAATCATTTTTTCTTCGCATCATGGCATCAGAATTTATTTCCTTTAAGACATACCTAAACATCGTTTCCTGCAACTACAATACCTTAATGACATCAAATACTGATTCCAGAACAAGCCAGTTCTGCGGAAAATACTGATTTATTGTCCAGTAGCTTACGCCTCCCAGCCTGAATTCATTTGCAAGAGTCAACTTTGCCAAAATACTTCTTGCATCCTCAAACCAGACTTCGTGAAGCCTGCCGTTTTCATCATAATATGTGAAAAATGGAGACTGAGCGATGGGGTCATATTGAATGAAAGCTCCCTCTCTTAAAGCCAGCTCAACTGCCTGAGTATTGGATATTGCTTCTGCCGCAGTTCCTGGCTGATAAGGCAGTGTCCAGTTATAGCCATAATTAGGTATACCCATAAGAATTTTACGTCTCGGAATTGCAGTTACAGCATAATTCAATACCCTTCTTACCTCATTTAAAGGAGCTACTGCCATTGGCGGGCTAAAAGTATATCCCCATTCATAAGTCATTATAATAACATGATCCGCAAGTTCGCCATGGACCGGATAATCATGAGCTTCATAAAGAGTGCCCTGCTGAACCGCTGATATCTTGGGGGCAAGAGCAGTAGTCACTGTATACCCCATCGGTCTTAACCTGTTGACTACTTTTCTTAAAAAATTATTATATAGTTCTCTGTCACTCGGATATATGTATTCAAAGTCAATATCCAGCCCGAAATAGTTCTTTTCTTGCATTATCCTGACCACATTATCCAAAAGAGTATCCTGAACTTCTTCATTGCTTAATATCGTACTTGCAAGATCGCTGTCAAAACCGCCGGTTTCTCCTATGTTGGTTATAACCATTAAAGGTGCGACACCAGCATTTCTTGCAGCCTGAATCAAAGGTGTGTCATTGATTTCATCCAGGCTTCCGTCACTGTTCACTTCATAACTGAAAATACTCAGATAAGTCAGATGAGGCAAAGTTTTTCTTAATGTTTCCATATTAATATTGGGAAAAGCATATCCGTTGACCTCTATGGGACCGAAATTAATTCTTCTGGGAGGAATTATCACAGTTTGTCCGACGACAAGCCTTGATGGGTCAGTAATTTGAAGATTTGCACTTATAATATCGCTAACTCTTACCTGGTACTGAAGACCTATTAAATAAAGTGACTCACCCGGCTGAACTACATGCTGACGGTATCCTTCCGTTATTACTATGGTTTGTCCTACCACCAATTGGTCCGGGTTTTCAAGTTCATTATCCGCTACTATTTTCTGCCATGATACTCCATATTGTCTTGCAATTGAGTAAATACTGTCACCCGGCCTAACTACATGAATATCCATTTTATCACTCTCCATATTGCTTATATTTTTACAATATGCATATCTGATACAAGAGTGCTTATACACGTTTTGATAATAGAAAAGATGGTGTACCGCAGTAAAAATTTATAGATTTTTGCACTTCAATGGTGTAAACTATTAAAGAGTAAAGGAGTGGTTGTTTGATGGAAATAAAAGTTGAACTGACTAAGAATCCTAAAGAAAAAGTACCCGCAGACAACTTAGGCTTTGGCAATGTTTTTTCAGATCACATGTTTATCATGGATTATAAAACTGATAAAGGATGGCATAATGCAAGAATTGTGCCTTACAGCTCAATTTCATATGAACCTGCAATTATGGTGTTCCATTACGGGCAGGCAATTTTTGAAGGACTTAAAGCCTACAGAACCGAAAAAGGCGAAGTAGTCCTTTTCAGACCTGAAGAGAATTTTAAAAGACTTAATGCTTCCTGTGACGCACTTTGTATTCCCAGAATTGATGAAGATTTTGCCTTAAAAGCTTTGCTCAAGCTGTTAAGTATCGATAAATCATGGGTTCCTGATGCTCCGGGTACATCCCTATACATACGACCGTTTATTATTGCAACAGAGCCCCATATAGGTGTTCACCCTGCCGGCAGCTATCATTTTATCATTATTACAGGACCTGTAGGAGCTTATTATAAAGAAGGGCTTAATCCGGTTAAAATCTATGTAGAGACAAAGTATGTCCGTGCAGTTGTAGGCGGTCTCGGTGAAGCAAAAGCAAGCGCCAATTACGCAGCAAGTCTGAGAGCGCAGATGGAAGCTGAAAAGAAGGGCTATACTCAAGTGCTGTGGCTCGATGGTATTGAAAGAAAATATGTTGAAGAAGTAGGAACAATGAACGTCTTCTTCGTTATAGGCGATGAAATTGTTACTCCCATGCTGACAGGAAGTATTTTGCCGGGAATAACAAGGAAATCATGTATTGAACTTCTGCGTTCCTGGGGACTAAAAATTATAGAAAGAAAAATATCCATTGAAGAAATTTACCAGGCTCATGAAAAAGGTTTGTTAAAAGAAGCTTTCGGTACAGGGACCGCGGCAGTAATTTCACCTATTGGCGAATTATGCTGGAATGATAAGAAAATAATTTTGAGTGACGGTAAAATAGGTGAACTTTCTCAAAAACTATACGATGAACTGACGGGTATTCAATATACAAGGAAACCTGATCTGTTTAATTGGATAGTTAAGGTTGAATAAGTTTTTGAAATTTGTCTAATCATATAAGCAGGATTGAAATTTTTCAGTCCTGCTTGTTTTCTGAATAAAAAAATTCTTTTAAAAAAGACTTGAAATCCTCTTCCAATCATATTATAATAAATATCGCCGATGCGGATTGGTGTAACGGTAGCACGACTGACTCTGGATCAGTTTGTTGAGGTTCGAATCCTTAATCCGCAGCCAAAAGAAAAGCCGGTTTTAAAAACCGGCTTTTCTTTTTTTGTTATCTATTATATCTTCATATTCAGATATTCAACACCTATTCCTGACACAAATATCTATATATACAGTACAGAGTGATGTTCAATTAATTTAAATATATAATGCTTTATAATCATAATCCAAGAATATCATATGTTCTGTAGCTATGTGCGTGGCAAATGGCTACTGCAAGAGCATCTGCGGCATCATCTGGTTTAGGTATTTTTTCAAGGTTTAAAAGTACTTTTACCATCTGCTGAACCTGTTCTTTTCTTGCCCTGCCATAACCTACAACAGCCTGCTTTACTTGCAGGGGTGTATATTCAAAAACCTTTATACCCATTTTCGCTGCTGAAAGAAGGGCAACTCCCCTCCCATGTCCTACTTTGATTGCTGTTTTGACATTAGTATTAAAAAAAAGCTCCTCCACCGCCATGGCATCAGGTTTATATTTAGCAATCAAGGACTCAAGACCGTTATTTATGCATAATAATCTGTCCGAAAATTCCATATCTGTACCGGTAGTTATTGCTCCCACGTCTATCAAACGGAATTTATTTCCGGTATATTCTATAATTCCGTATCCTGTAATTGCAAATCCCGGATCTACTCCTATAATTGTCATAATACCACTCCTGAACTTTAGTCCTGTCTTTAGTGCAATGTTCTCTTGCATAATTATACAGTTTAATGTATAATTATTAGAAAAATAAAAATTCTATTGATGACTATTTTAATCTTAGCACAGATTGGAGAGGTTTTTAATGAGTAAAGAAAAAATTGTACTTGCATATTCAGGAGGACTTGACACTTCAATAATAATTCCCTGGCTAAAAGAAAACTATGATGCTGAAGTTATAGCAGTAGCTGCAGATGTCGGTCAGGGAAAAGAATTGGATAACCTGAAAGAAAAAGCCATTAAAACCGGAGCGAGCAAAATTTACATAGAGGATGTTACTGAGGAGTTTATCACAGATTACATCTACCCTACACTTAAAGCAGGTGCTGTCTATGAGGGAAAATATCTGCTAGGAACTTCCTTTGCAAGACCAATTATAGCAAAACGCCTGGTAGAAATTGCTGAAAAAGAAGGCGCCACAGCTATATGCCATGGTGCAACCGGTAAAGGAAATGATCAGGTACGTTTCGAGCTTTCTATAAAAGCACTTGCCCCCCATCTTAAAATCATTGCTCCCTGGAGAATATGGGATATCCGTTCGAGGGAAGATGCAATAGATTATGCAATGGAAAGAAATATTCCCATACCTGTAAGCAAAGAAGAAAACTACAGCCGGGACAGAAACATCTGGCATCTCAGCCATGAAGGATCTGAGCTTGAAGACCCAGCTAATGAGCCTCTTTATGACAGACTGCTTCAATTGTCTGTTACCCCTGAAGAGGCACCAGATAAACCAACCTATGTAGAAATAGAATTCGAGCGGGGAATTCCAGTAAAAGTAGATGGTAAAGCCCTTTCCCCTGTTGAATTGCTTAAGTACCTCAATAAAGTCGGAGGAGAAAACGGTATCGGTACAGTAGATATTGTTGAAAACCGCCTTGTTGGAATGAAATCCAGAGGTGTTTATGAAACTCCCGGCGGAACCATCCTTTATGAAGCTCATGAAAAACTTGAAAGTATAACACTGGACAGGGATACAGCCCATTACAAAGCTTTGGTTGCACAACGCTTTGCTGAGCTTGTGTATTACGGGCAATGGTTTACACCTCTGCGTGAAGCTCTTTCTGCTTTTGTTGACGCAACACAGAGATATGTCACAGGAAAAGTAAAACTGAAGCTATATAAAGGAAATATTATTCCTGCAGGTGTAGAATCACCGTATTCATTGTTCGATGAAGAGCTCTGCACTTTTGAAGCAGATGAAGTATACAATCAGAAAGATGCAGAGGGCTTTATAAACCTTTTTGGATTACCGTTGAAAGTTTATGCAACAATGAAGAAAAAAAACAACATTAAAGATTAATGGAATAGAGGGACACAATGAAACTCTGGGGTGGAAGATTTACTAAAAATACAGATAAATTAATGGATGACTTCAACTCATCCATACATTTTGACAACAGGATGTATAGACAGGATATCCTCGGTAGTGCTGCGCATGTGACCATGCTTGGAAAATGCGGTATTATTCCTGAGGATGAAGCTCAGCTGATAAGAAAGACTCTCTTTGAAATACTGGAAGATATAGAAAATGGCAAAATTGAATTTGAAGTCTGTGCTGAAGATATTCATATGAATATTGAAAGTATTCTTATATCAAGAATAGGAGATGTAGGAAAAAAGCTTCATACAGGAAGAAGCCGCAATGATCAGGTTGCTCTTGATCTCAGAATGTATCTTAAAGACGAAGTAAAAGCCATAAAATCAATGCTTAAAGAATTACTCAATGTACTTATAAATATTGCGGAAAATAATCTGGACACCATTATGCCGGGGTATACCCATCTTCAAAAAGCCCAGCCCACTACCCTGGCCCATTATATGATGGCATATTTCCAGATGTTCCGCAGAGACATCGAGCGTCTGGATGATTGCTACAAAAGAATTGACATAATGCCTCTGGGGTCCGGTGCCCTTGCCGGCACCACCTATCCCCTCGATCGAAAGATGGTTGCAGATGAACTTGGTTTTTCAAAAATAACCGAGAATAGTATTGATGCAGTCAGTGACAGGGATTTTGTCATAGAGCTTGCTTCTTGTCTGTCACTGATTATGATGCATTTATCAAGATTCAGTGAAGAAATAATTCTTTGGTGTTCTCATGAATTTTCTTTCATAGAGCTTGATGATGCCTACAGTACAGGTTCATCCATAATGCCGCAGAAGAAAAATCCTGATGTAGCCGAACTCGTCAGAGGAAAAACCGGTCGTGTATATGGTAGTCTTATTTCTCTCCTTACAATGATGAAAGGTATACCTTTGGCATACAACAAAGATATGCAGGAGGATAAAGAAGCTATCTTTAATGCAGTGGATACAGTAAAACTCTGTCTGCCTGTATTCACTAAAATGATTGAAACTGCAAAAACCAATAAGGAAAACCTTTACAATGCTGCCCGCGGTGGTTTTACCAATGCAACCGACCTTGCCGATTACCTTGTAAAAAAAGGCATACCATTCAGGGATTCTCATGAAATAACGGGAAGAATGGTGGCATACTGCATAGAAAATAATAAATCACTGGAAGAAATGAGTCTTGAGGAGTTTAAAACCTTCTCACCGAATATCGAAGAGGATGTCTATTCAGCCATAAGCCTTGAAACCTGTGTGAATGAAAGAAAAGTACCAGGTGGTCCCTCCAAAGAATTGGTAAAAGCATCAATTGAGTCGGGTCGATGCTTTCTCAATTCTTTGTAATGCAAAAGGAGCTGCACTGAACTTTCCCAGCAGCTCCTTCTTTTTATCAGAATTCTGTGTATTATTATGATAAAGCCCCGACTACTGAATTCATCGAGGCCTGTTAGTATGGTTTTACCTTTTTATCTAAAGCTTTACCTAAACTATACCAGGAATTCCTTAGTTTAGTACGCATTTCACTGTCCAAAGTACTCTCGATGACGCTATTTAATTGTTTTCTCATTTCGTAGTATTCCTTGATGTCAAATTCATCTTTCTTAAGGAGTTCATCCATTTCTTCAAGCCATTCAATAAGATACTGAATTCCAGCATATTCTCTGGTCACCTTCTTTTTCAGATGAGCTACTACCAATTTTACAGCTCTCTTTTTAACTTCCAGCTCTTTAGGAAGCTTCTCGGTATCCTTTGATACTGACATTCTTAAATGTCCTCCTTTCACATAAATAAGATAATAAAAACTCAAATAATAAAAAAACGTAAAAAGCCTCAATCCGGTAACGAAAATAATTACCGGATTGGGAGCTCTCTTTAAAATATACCTTGCTTGGAACTGTTATTTATATTTTACATCATTTCGCAATATAAATCAATGTTTCCAAAATGAATGAAAATACAACAGTCCAACTTGGTATATTATTCCTTGATGAAGACACTCAGATGCCAACTCCGTACTTTACAATTTTATGCAGTAACTCATATTAATATGTTATAAGAGTTTTATCATTAAGTTTTTCCACGTCAACCTGAGAACTTTTCTCTTCAGGTACGACAATGGTTTTTGGATCGCCATCACTTATAAACATTCTGTTATCGGTCATCCTGGGAAGCCACCAGGTCAGGTCGCAATCAACCGGCTCTCTTCCCTGTGCTCGAATTCGAGCTACATATTCACTGTTATATTCGATGCTGATTGAAGGCTTGGCCGGATTTGCGCCTACTGCCATGATGGTTTCATTATGATAATAAACGCCATTGTAAGTTCCTTCTACTAATGCGGATCTTAAACTTTTGTTTTCCGGTCTGCTTCCATGGGGAAGCGCAAGGGAGTAAAAACGAAGCCCGGGCAGTACTTCCTCTGCCTTCTGCTGATTTTTGCCCAAACTCTCCTCAATTTCCTCTATTGATTTAAGTGTATTATATTTCACATGACCCCAGGTATGATTTCCAAGTTCAAAACCCAGATCCAGCAGTATTTCAAAGCGCTCTTTCAATGATCCAGCGCCTTGGAAAGTATTATCACCTATATTCATATTAACATAGAATATGCCCTTTAGTCCAAAATCAGGATATTTTTCATTAAATCTTAACATTACTCCCACTGCCGATTTAGGATTTACTTCCAGTTTACCATCTTTTTCAATTAAATTGAATTGTCCGGCTGAACCATCATCAAAAGTAAAGACCATGGGTTTCGTGCCGGCGGGGACTGAAATATCACAGTCAATGAATTCTCTCATGCTTATTAATCTGTATCCCTGATCATATAAATTGTGAAGCAGGGTTTCGAATTCTTCAAAAGTAGTGGTAAACTCCTTCTCGGTATTGGGTTCATAAGCCTCTATAAAATTATGAAACATGACAATGGGGATCTCCCCCGCCTCATTTGGTTTAAATACCTCATAATCAGTTCTTATAACAAGGTTATCAGAGGGGGAATCCTCACCGGGAGTTTCTGCAGGTTCAGGTGTATTTTCAGACTGATCCGGTGTCTCGGCAGGATTATCGGTTTGCGCCGGTTCGGTAGGCATAACAGTTTCTGTTTCAACAGGTGGTAGAGTTTCCTGTGCTTTTTTCTTTTCATCACCGAGGTTATTAGCCAACAAAACAGATATTGCTGCTATAATGCATAAAATAGCAACCGCAAGTATTGCTCTACGATTTTTTTTACTACTGTTAGTATTTTTTCTCATATTCTTCGTCGCCTTTCGTTATAGTGTTTTTATCAGTATTCAATTCCCTTTCGTGCATGAATACCAATGTCGTATGGGTGTTTCTCCTTGACCATATTTGTAATATAGTCAGCTTTATCTTTAAGTTTATCTGAGGCGTTTCTGCCCGTAAGGATAAATTCCGCATCTTTGGAATTAATGATTTCAAATACAGATTCTTCAGACAGAAAGCCGCATTCAATTACATCCAAAATTTCATCCAGTACTATAACTGAATATTCTTCATTTTTTATAAGTTTTTTGATTTTATTCAAACCTTTGAATAAATCTTCTTTCGTTTCCTCAATGGCTTTGGCATCCATATTCCATATAAAACCCTGATTGCGCATATAAGGTCTGTAAAATACAATACCATCCAGTTTGGATAAGAAAATACCTTCGCCAGTTTTTGTGCTTTTTAAAAACTGTGAAAAAAATACTTTTTTGCCCCAGCCGGCAGCCCTTACGGCCAAACCCAGGGCAGCTGTAGTTTTTCCTTTTCCATTGCCAATATAAAGGTGAATCATATAACCCCACCATAAATAAAACAAGACCATTAAATGGTCGTTTAGATAAATGTTTATTAATTTTTAACTTTACAATCGACAAACCAAATAAGAGTTAGTCTTTGTGTCAGACTTTAAATTTTTAATATTTAATTGAACAAAGTTCTTAATATTGTACAAATCAAGAATGATTATAAAGTCTCCAATACTAAGATAAATTATATTATATGTATTGAAGAAACTCAAGTTATAACATACCACTCCATGTATGAATTATACATTTACAGGCTTGTTTATCTGTTAATTTTACCAAAGGTATATGATTTTGCTCCCCTTTTCTTTTTTAATCTGTCTGCCGCAGACATACCTGTACTATATTTTCTGGAAGGTCTCTTTTTGCGGTTAGAAAGAATATTGGCAATTGCTCCTGTTATTAATGATATAGCAAAGAAGAGCAGCGTATTGAGTGTAAAGGTTACTTTACCCTGCAGTATACTTCCTGCCACAAACGCAAAAACAGCATAGATAAAAGCTGTCAGAAGACTTGAAACTAAACTTTTGTCCGGATTCTTCCTGGATGCCATTGAACTTCCTGTAAACACTCCTAATAAAGTCCCTGCAATAGCTGAAGGAAGAGTATATTTTTCGGGAAAATCTGTGAAACAAAGCAGAAATGCTGCAGCTAAAAGAACAATAAAAGTAACAATTAATGATAAGGCTACCGTTTTCAACAATTCTGCAAAATAATTAGCTGAAACTTTGCCAGAACGATAATTATCTTGCATTATATATCCCTCACACTTGTCTCTGTAACTACTAAATCCTATTCAAAGCAGTCCAAACATAGAACTAGGATTGTAACCCATAATCATGATTTTGAATAGTATATATTGAGTTCAAAAGGCATGGGAGGTTTTCATTATGTTAGGTTTCAGAGGCTTCCGCGGCTTTGGCGGAGACTGTGAAGTTCTTATGTTCATTATCCTGTTCTTACTCCTCTTCTTTAATGACGGATGTGACGACAGAAAATGCTGTGATTAAAAATGAAGGGTAATTCTAAACTTTACCCGGAAGGAGGTGCCATCTATGGGTTACAGACGTGACGATTGCGATTGCACAATATTGTTCTTTATTTTGATTTTCCTCTGCCTGTTCTGGGATAGAGGTGGCTACTGTAACGACTGATATATTAAAAACGGGAGCTATGAAGGCTCCCGTCTTTTTGCCTGTATATTAATTGTGCTGATAATCAGTCCAAAAATCAATTTCCGCTGAGCTTTTCTTTCTCGACTTTTGTAATTTTACCGGTTTTTATTTCCTTTACCTGATTGAAATATCTGAAGATATACATCACAGCAGCAAAAATAGTTATACCTACACATATCCAAAGTAGAAGGTCAGTTATAGTGCTGCTTACATTAAAAAACACCAGCATAATTGTTATAAACAGCATAGTTGAAGCTAATTTTCCATACCATTTAGCCGACAGATCTATTTTCTTTCTGTATTTGATTACAAACAAACCTGCTACAAGTAAAAACAGTTCCTTAAAAAATACCAGCCAAGGAATTATGCCGGGAATCAGCCTGCGCTGGGCAAGCATAAATAAAGCTGTAAGCTGCATCAGTTTATCTGCAAACGGATCCGCTATTTTACCAAATGGAGATATTATATCAAAACGTCTGGCAATTATTCCATCCAGAACATCCGTTATTTCTGCAACCAGAAAAATAAGTGCAGCAGCAAGGAGATTTTCCTCCATCATCAGTCCGGCAAAAATCGGAACAGTAGCCATTCTTAAAAGTGTCAGAATATTAGGAATGTTTTTAAATAAAAAACTCATATTTTAATTTTCTCCTACAATGCTATTATACATGGGTAAAAGTTTTTCATATAATTCAGGTTTGTATTTTGCTATATTTACAGGCTTCAAGTTTGCTCCAGTCCACGCATGTTCAGTGGTACCTGTTGTACAAAGCACATTTTTTTCCATGGAATATACTTCATATCCAAACACCAGCCGTACTTTTGTGGCCCTCGACAGCCTTGTCTTAACTAAAGCTGTTTCACCGTAACGGATAGGTGTTTTATATTCGCATGTCAGCCGAACCAGAGGCAGCAAAAGTCCCTCTTTTTCAATCACATCATAGGATAATCCAAATTGTTTTATAAATTCGGTTCTCCCACATTCAAACCATACAGGATAAACCGAATGATGTACGATGCCCATCTGATCTGTTTCAGCATATCTTACAGGAAAACATGTCTCGTTTATCATACTTCTTATCCTTTACAATGCTAAAATCTTGCTCAATTTAATCAGATCTTCGTCTATTGTTTTAGTCATTTTTAAAGCTTCACCCATATCATAATCAACAAGCTTTCCGTCTTTTACTGCAACTGTCCGGTTCCTCTTTCCTTTAAGTAATATGTCAACAGCATAAGAACCCATACGGCTTCCCATAACCCTGTCAGTGATGGTGGGTGTGCCTCCTCTTTGAATATAACCCAGTATGGTCGCTCTTGTAATTATTTCGGTCTTTTTTTCGATATATTCTGCAATTTCCACAGCGCCGCCAACACCTTCAGCGACTATGACAAGATAATGTTTCTTGCCTCTGTTTCTGCCTTCAATTATCGGCATTATAATGTCTTTATCAATATCAAATTCTTTCTCAGGGAGGATAATAGCTTCCGCGCCACCTGCTATACCGCAGTTTATCGCAATCCAGCCCGCATCCCTGCCCATTACTTCAAGAACACTGCAGCGTTCATGGGAGTATGAGGTATCTCTTATTTTATCTATAGCATCCAAAACAGTATTCATTGCTGTATCATAGCCTAAAGTGTATTCAGTGCAAGCTATATCATTATCTATTGTACCCGGAATTCCCACAACATTCAGCCCGTGCTGGCTTAAATCTTTTGCGCCACGGAAAGAACCGTCGCCGCCTATAACTATAAGCGCATCTATTCCAAAAATTTTAGCCATGGTATAGGCTTTTTCGACTCCTGCTTCTGTTGTAAACTCCTTTGATCTTGCTGTTTGAAGAATTGTACCTCCCCTATGAATTATATCCCCTACCGATCTTAACGACATTTCTACAAGATCGCCATTCAATAATCCTTCAAAACCTTTACGAACACCATATACTTTAAGATTATGATAAATTCCAGTTCTGACAACTGCTCTCAGAGCAGCATTCATACCTGGTGCATCGCCCCCGCTTGTTAAAACTGCAATTGATTTAATCTCACTCATGTCTTTCCTCCTAATAAGCAAAAAAGTAAACCATATTTCAGGTTTCTTTAAAAAAAGCGTGTTATTTTATAATCGGCCTATAACTGTTTTGATGATTCATTTCACCTAATTCTCAAAGAATTATAACTGTTTTGATATTTATGGACGTTAATTAATACCCTTTTTCTATAATAATACTGTGTGCTTCTTCCACCTCTGATTCAGGAACTGATACTTCAAAATAATCGTTTGCTTTTTCTTTACGACTTATAGGGTTTATCCTAACAAGGATACCATCCTCTTCTAAAATGGATTTGAGCTTTTCGGCCACATCTTTATTCTGAGCCATGTAAACCACTGTCCACATATTAAAAATGCCCTCCTTATTTGTTTCCGAACTCAACCACCCTTTAGTACATCCTTCTCTGCCATATAAACTGTCGTTAATAGTTGTTCGGTAAACTGAGCAATCCGTAGTTCTTCCTTATCAAGAAAATTTGCATTAGTGGTCGACAATACAAAATTTCTTTTCTGAAAACAAGTAAATAAAGTTATTTATCCCTCAATTAATCAAAATAAATATTTTCCAATAAATCACCTCAAAAAACATATTATAATATTTTAACATAAAGTGCAAGCAAAACAATTGATATAACTGTTAAGGTGTACAACTTCGCTAAAATTATAAGACCTTCATATGATCAGATCCCACCAGATTTTTAAGCTCTGAGAGTAAAGCATTGCTTAATTTTGTATTGAATTTCAATGAGGGTTTATTGGCATTATCAATATAAACCAGTACACGTTCATTCCCATGGTTGCGACGCAATAAAGCAAGAGCCTGGGACCTTTTATCCTCTGAAATAGTTTCATCAAATAACACTTTTATTATGCCTTTTCTCGATGAATTTGCAGCCAGATAATTAGCTGTGTTTTCATTAATATTATTTCCCGGATATAGACTTCTTTCCGGTTGTAAACCGCTATTTTCCGGTGTATAATTCGAAACAGCTGACAGCGGAATGATCTTATTCGCCAGGATTTTAGGGCTTTCATTCTCTTTAACAGAAATATTCCCTTCCACGACAACAAGATTATCCTCTGTAAGAATGCGGGATGAATTTTCGAATATTTTAGGGAAAACTATAATCTCTATTTGTCCATAAAGATCCTCTATCATAACAAAGGCCATAATACGATTGTTTTTTGTGCTTATAGTTTTTATATCTGCAATTACACCGGCAATACGTGCAAATTGACCGTCTGTTAATCTTGGCTCCTCTATATGTTCATCTTCTGAAATTTCAAAGTCATAAGAATAAACATTGACAATCTCTTTAATTATGTTTTTGTATTCATTCAAAGGATGCCCGGAAATATAAAGCCCCATTGTCTCTTTTTCCATAGCAAGAAGATGTCTGTAGTCATATTCTTCCATATCAGGCCAATCTATCATGACAGTCTCTTCACTGGATGCATCATCTGAAACAACATCAAAAAGAGACAACTGACCCGAAATCTGAGATTTACGCTTTTGGGCAATACGGTCAAGAATTTTTTCGTAAGTTGCAATAAGTTTTGAGCGGTAAATCCCAAACACGTCAAAAGCACCGCTCTTTATCAGGTTTTCAAGCGTTCTTTTATTCAAATCCTTGCCTTCCATACGTTCACAAAAATCCACAAAACTTTTAAATGGACCGTTGATTGTTCGTTCTTTTATAACATTATCAACAAAATTGGTACCCACATGTTTTATTGCAGAAAGTCCAAATCTGATGGCATTACCTTTAACTGAAAAGGCACCTATACTTTCGTTGATGTCTGGCGGCAGAACCTTAATCCCCATCTTTCTGCATTCCATAACATACTGGCTTACTTTACTCAAACTTCCCATGTAACTATTTATCAAAGCAGCCATGAATTCAACAGGATAATGGTATTTAAGCCAGGCGGTCTGATACCCGACATAAGCATAAGCTGCAGCATGGGATTTATTAAAGGCATAGCTGGCAAAATCCATCATTTCATCAAATATCCTGTGTGCAGCTTCTTCAGATACACCATTCCTTATTGCACCGGGAATTATGACGTTCCCATTTTCATCACAGCTTCCATAGACAAAGTTCTGCCTCTCTGCATCCATTACATCTTTTTTCTTTTTGGACATGGCTCTGCGGACAAGATCACTGCGGCCCAGAGAATAGCCCGCCAAATCACGGAAAATCTGCATTACCTGTTCCTGATAAACCATACATCCATATGTAACATCAAGAATTGGCTCCAATTGGGGTGCAATATATGCAATTTTATCGGGATTTCTTTTGTTCTGAATATACCTCGGAATTTGATCCATTGGACCAGGTCTGTAAAGAGAAATACCCGCAATAATATCTTCAAGATTACTTGGCTGAAGTTCTTTCATAAAAGATGTCATGCCCCTGCTTTCAAGCTGGAAGACACCTGCAGTTTCGCCTCTGCCAATCATTTCATAGACCGCTCTGTCATCATAATTTATATTGTCAATATCAATTTCTATCCCCTGCGAATCTTTTACAAATTCAATAGTATCTCTTATAACTGTTATTGTGCGCAATCCAAGGAAATCCATTTTAAGCATACCCAATTCTTCCAGTGTATTCATGGGGAACTGGGTTGAAATTAAATCATCATTTCTGTACAGCGGCACAAAATTTGTTATAGGCTCACTTGAAATAACTACTCCGGCTGCATGGGTAGAGACATGACGCGGCATACCTTCAAGGCTTTTTGCCGTGTCAAGCAGCTCTTTGATTCTTAGATCAGAATTGTATAGTGTCTTAAGTTCAGGACTCATTTCTATTGCCTTCTCAATGGAAATATGGTGACCCTGTGTCATTGGAATAAGTTTGGCTATCCTGTCCACCACATTGTACGGAATACCAAGAACTCTGCCAACATCCCTTACTGCTGCACGGGCGGCCATTGTTCCAAATGTGATAATTTGAGCTACTCTGTCCTCACCATATTTTCTTATGACATAATCAATTACTTCCTGCCTTCTTTCATAACAAAAATCTATATCTATATCGGGCATGGAAATTCGTTCCGGATTTAAGAAACGTTCAAAGATTAGGTTATATTTAACTGGATCCACTTTTGTAATTCCAAGACAATAAGACACCATACTGCCTGCCGCTGAACCCCGGCCGGGTCCCACCATAATCTGGTTGTCCCTTGCATACTTAATAAAGTCCCATACAATCAGAAAGTAGTCCACATAACCCATTTCTCTTATAACGGACAACTCATAATTAAGTTGTTCAAGGAGCTTGTCATTATTTCCATAGAACTTCGTAAACCCTTCAAGACATAACTCCCTCAAATAATCAAAAGGATCTTTGCCATCAGGTACATCGTAACGCGGGAGATGAAGCTTTCCAAATTCAATCTCCACATTGCACATCCCGGCAACGCGAACGGTATTTTCAAGCGCTTCAGGCCAGGCTTTGAAATGCTCCCACATTTCTTCAGGAGATTTAAGGTATACTTCATGACTTTCAAATCTCAATCTGTCAGGATCATCAAGGGTTTTTCCTGTTTGAATACAAATAAGAATTTCCTGCGCTTTTGCATCTTCCTTATTGATGAAATGCACGTCATTTGTAGCTATCAATGGA
This sequence comes from Clostridiaceae bacterium, assembly GCA_012521615.1. GTDB lineage: Bacteria > Bacillota > Clostridia > DSM-8532 > DSM-8532 > DTU059. The sequence goes on from JAAYMA010000070.1 coordinate 17,890, forward strand.
ATACCAGTTTCTTTGGAAATACGTACTATTTCCTCATTGACTATTTTTTGCTCTGGAAGGTCATTGTACTGAAGTTCAAGGTAAAAATTGCCCTCACCCATGATACTGTTAAGTTTAAGGGCAAGATTCTTTGCACCGTTATAGTCCCGATTTAGTAATTTCTGAGGGATATCTCCTGCAAGACATGAGCTTAAAGCTATAAGCCCCTCATGATATTGTTCCAATAAATCGTAATCTATGCGGGGCTTATAGTAAAAACCTTCTGTGAACCCTATTGATACAAGCTTCATAAGATTCTGATAACCTTTATTGTTTTTGGCAAGCAAAACAAGATGCCCCTGCTCAGAATCCAATTTAGGGTCCCTGTCTTTAACTGTCCTTCTTGCCGTATATACTTCGCAGCCTAAAATAGGCTTGATACCTTCCTTTTTACAAGCTTTATAAAAATCTATAACACCATACATAGCTCCATGGTCGGTAATGGCAAGACAATGCATATTTAACTCTTTCGCTTTTTTTACAAGGGGCTCTATGCGGCAGGCCCCATCCAGAAGGCTGTATTCAGTGTGCAGATGCAAATGAACAAAATCCCTCAATGTCGTACCTCATAAAAGAACATTTTTTCTTTTATTTTACCATAAAAATATGCCTGCTCCATAGAAGAAAAAAAGCAGGCATGACATTACTCTGCTTCTGTTAAAAAATGTAATACCCACTCTCAGTCACTAATGCCTTAAGCTTCACATCATGAGGTGAGTGGGGAATATTATCAAAGACTTGCAGGTCATAGGCAACTCCAATAGTGAATGTTTTTTCAGAACAATTTGCCAAAAAACGATCATAATATCCTTTGCCATGACCTAATCTGTTGCCCTGAAGGTCAAAAGCCAGTCCCGGAACAAGTACAAGATCTATTTCTTCTGCATTTACAGGGTTTAATGAGGAGGCAGGCTCCAATATTCCAAAATGTCCTTCAACAAGATTTTCTTCCATATTTTTAATTTTTACCGCATCCATATGAGTTTTGCTGATTACTCTTGGAATGCATAATTCTTTTCCTTGTTCCAGAATAAACTTATTCAATGGCAAAACATTAACTTCATTGCCGTAGGGCATATACGACAAAATCAGTCTGCTGTTATTAAAAACAGGGAGTTTTTTTATCCTCTCAGATATTATGGATGATGCACCCTGTACTTGCTCTTCCGATAACTTGTTTCTTTTGTCAGAAATAAATTTTCTAAATGCAGATTTATCCATTATACTCTCCTGAATGCCAAAAACGGCCTGAATGGCCGTTCTGGACAATTAACTGATTATAAGTTCATTTACATCAGGATAAAAATTATTCGCCAATTTTAGTTCCGCATTTGGAACAGTAAACAACTTCTTTAGCCAATTCAGTGCCGCAGTTCGGGCAGAGAGTAGCATTTTTAAGCTCAAGAACCTTTGCATTAAGTTCTTTGATTTTTTCTTCAATTTCCTTGATCTGGGCACATGCTTCATCATTAATTGTGCTTTCACCGGCAGAATAAGCTTTATAAACTTCCTCACCTATTTTATAGTACAGTTCTCTTATTTTGTCTTTTTCAGCACTTATCTGAGAATTGATTTTAGTAATTTCAAGCACATCTTTTCCTTTGTCCCTAAGGTTTTTTCCGAATCTTTTCACATCATCCAAAAAAGTCATAGGTATAGACCTCCTTATAGGTTCTTTATTGTCACTTAATTAATAACCGCATATAAAAAGTCTTCCCAACTCAATATTATAATACCACAGCTTTTAGTACCAAAACATTAAAAATTTCTAATATTTGCAGGTTTTCTGAGAAGAGAATGCACCGGAAGCTTTTTAAATGGAATTCTGACCTCCATTTGGGGATGAGGTGCAGTTTCGATTTTATTTCCCTCGCAATCGTACATATCCTCAATAACAAATTCGATATATGGCCCATCAGGTGGCAGAACCTCCACCCTGTCACCAACGCTGAATTTATTTCGCTGTTCTATTATAAGTTGCCCGTTTTGATCATCATATCCCTTAATAATTCCGATAAAAGAATACGTTCTAATATATGAACCCATCCCAAAATTATGATCTTCTTCATTGGGTTTCTGAAAAAAGAAACCTGTTGTAAAATCTCTGTTGCTCACCTTTGTAATCTCTTCATACCATTTTTCATCAAACTGGTATGGCACATTATTTTCAACCGATTCATAATAAGCATCAATTGCTTCCCGATATGCTTTGACAACTGTTGCAACATAGAATGAGCTTTTTACCCGACCTTCTATCTTAAAGCTGAAAATTCCGCTTTCGATTAGTTCGGGAATATGGCGTATCATACAAAGATCCTTTGAATTAAAAATAAATGTGCCTTTTTCATTTTCTTCAATAGGAAAATATTCCCCTGGTCTCTTTTCTTCCATCAAATAATATTTCCACCTGCATGGCTGAGCACAGTCACCTTTATTGGCATCTCTTCCGGTCAGAAAATTACTAAGTAAACATCTGCCCGAATATGACATACACATGGCACCATGGACAAAGGCTTCAAGCTCTAATTTTCCGGGGATACTCTCCCTTATTTCAAGAATCTCTTTAAAACTGAGTTCTCTTGCAAGAACAACACGCGAAGCCCCCATTTCGTACCAGAATTTAGCAGTAGCTGCATTTGTGATATTTGCCTGGGTACTGATGTGTATATCCAGATCCGGAACTGTTTTCTTTACCAGTGTAAACATTCCCGGGTCAGAAACAATAACAGCATCTATACCTGCTTTAGCTGCTTCTTCTACGAATTCAGCCGCATCTTCGAAATCCTCATTATGTGGGATTATATTCATTGTAAGGTATACTTTACAACCTCTTCCATGTGCGAAGTCAATACCTTCCTTCATTTCTTCCAGGGTAAAATTGTCAGAAGCAGTACGCAGCCCGAATTTTTCCCCGGCAAGATATACCGCATCAGCGCCGTATAAAACAGCCATCTTTAATTTTTCCAAATTTCCTGCAGGGGCAAGAAGTTCAACTTTTTTCATGTTGTTCACCTTTCTTTTATTGAAACTGCCAATCCGTCACCTATGGGTATTATGGATGTTTCGAGTTTCTTATCATTACAGATCAGATTTATATATTTCCGTAAATTATTTGCTATAGTCCTGTGTTTGTGAGGTATTGGGCCGGGCTCAGCAACAAGCCCTTTATAAAGAATATTATCAGAAACTAAAAGACCACCGGGTTTTAACAATCTCAAAACTTCAGGCAAATATTCAATGTACTGCCCTTTTGCCGAATCCAGAAAAATCATATCAAAAGAAGTACTTAAACACTGCATTACTTCAAGGGCATCGCCTATTATAATCCTGATGTTTTCTTCCAGACCCATCTTTCTTATATTTTTTTCTGCAATTTTTGCAATTTCCTCATCAATTTCTATGGTATCAATAACTGTCTCAGGGTTCGCCTCAGCCATGACTATGGAAGAATAACCGATGGCCGTCCCTGCCTCCAGAATGCGCCCGGGTTTATGGATTTTAATTAAAACCTTAAGAAAGGCTGCAGTTTCAGGTTGTATAATGGGAATATGATTTAAGCGTGCATACTCTTCAAGTTCTTTCAAAAAACCTGTTTCACGGCTAATTACATTCCGGATATATCGATCAATATGCTCATAGCATATTTTGCTTTCCATTTACAGCCTCCGTTTAAATCAGTCATGTCAATTATAAACGGGCGTTTTATCCGCCCGTTTACCTGAAGTTATAGATATCTTTACTGAGTATTAACCTGATTTAAAATTTATTGACCCCTTACGCCATACTTCTGCTGATCGGCCAGATGACCTTCATAGGTCTCATTATAGATATTGGTGCCGTCAGGAGTAGCAAAGAAATACAGATAATTTGTTTTCTCCGGATACAACGCTGCTTCTATGGCCTCTTTCCTTGGCGAACATATGGGGCCGGGCGGCAACCCTTCATACTTATAGGTATTATATGGATGTTCAATTTCAAGATCTTTATACAACACCGTTGTGGTTCTGCCTAACCCTTCATAAATTCTTGCATACTGGACAGTAGCATCGCATTCCAGACGCTTATACTCGCTGTTAAGTCTGTTATGGAATACACTTGATATCTTTTTATAGTCTGTCGGATACAAGGCTTCCATTTCAATAAGCGAAGCAAGGGTTACTACTTCATCTATGGTCATCCCCAACTCTTCTGCCCTCTTATAATATTCCTCGGTAAATACTCTGTTGAATTCGTCAAGCATTCTTAAAATAAGATCTTCTTCGGTCCAGCCCTCATCCATCTTGTAAGTATCAGGATACAAATAGCCTTCAAGAGGATATAAACGTGCTTCTGAAGGCTCGAGATCTTCCAGGAATCTGTACTGTCTCAATACTCTTGAAGCAATTTTAAGGAATTTACCCTTGTCTATATAACCCTGGCTTTCAAGAATTTCTACAGTTTCCAAAAGTGTTTTCCCTTCCGGAATCATGACATCTACCGTAGGATTCTTAAGAGGTTCACTGGTTAATCTTGCCATAAGAGCATAGTAGTTCATATCCTTGGAAATGATGTATCTTCCGGCCTTGTAAGCATTATCAAAACCAAGTATCTTTGACAATACCCTGTATATAAAGATATTGTCTATGAAACCCTCTTTTTGCAGATCATTAGCAATATCGGATGTTGTATAACCTGACGGTATGGTGAAAATATACCCATCCTCCTCAGTCAATACCTGCTCAGCCTGAGAGATACCTTCTACAATATACCGGTATCCATATAAAGCAGAAGTCATGAATACAATTATGCAAATTAAAAGTAGTATAAGAAACTTAAGAAATAGATATCTCTTCTTTTTCTTTTTTTTCTTTTTGGTATTTGGTACTGATTTATTATAAATACTCTGATTAGAAGTTTTTCTCTTATTTTCTTGCACCGCTTCTCACCTTTGCTCTCTGCTCAGTATTCAATATCTTCTTTCGAAGACGTATGGACAGCGGAGTTATTTCTACCAATTCATCGTCTTCTATAAATTCAAGGCACTGTTCAAGGCTCAAATCTTTTGGAGGAACCAGTCTAAGAGCTTCATCCGAGCCTGCAGCACGCATATTAGTTACATGTTTTTTCTTGCATACATTAATAACTATATCTTCATTTCTGGAGCATTCACCAACTATCATGCCCTCATATACTGGAACCCCGGGACCTATAAACAGAGTGCCCCTGTCCTGAGCATTATACAGTCCGTAGGTAACCGATACACCGTCTTCCCATGCAACCAGAACCCCACGGTTTCTTCTTTTTATATCACCTTTATGAGGTTCATAACCATGAAAAACATGATTCATTATACCATTTCCCCTGGTATCAGTCAAAAACTCTGAGCGGTAACCTATAAGACATCTTGCGGGTATTTTGAAGTCGATGCGGACACGCCCCTGTGAAGCATTATACATATTTACCATCTCTGCTTTTCTCATGCCCAGCTTTTCAATAACATTACCCACATATTCCTCAGGCACATCAACTACAAGGTATTCTACAGGCTCCAGAACCTTACCTTTTTCATCAGTAATTGTTATTACTTCCGGCTTGGAAACCTGAAACTCATAACCTTCTCTTCTCATGGTTTCTATAAGAATAGCCAGATGAAGTTCTCCACGGCCTGATACCTTGTATACTTCAGGAGAGTCTGTCTCTTCAACTCTCATGCTTATATTCTTCTCCACTTCTCTGAAAAGCCTGTCTCTTAAATGTCGGGAAGTTACATAAGTTCCCTCTTTCCCTGCAAAAGGACTGTTGTTTACCATGAAAAACATGGAGATGGTAGGTTCATCTATATTAACAAAAGGCAGAGGTTCAGGGTAATCTTTATCACAAATGGTATCCCCTATAGTGATATCTGAAATACCTGACACCGCAATTATTTCCCCTACCGAAGCTGAAGTTATATCAGTCCGCTTGAGCCCCTGGAAATTTTGCAGTGTTGAAATTTTGACATTCTGCATTATTCCATCCTTTTTACAGATGACCACCTGCTGATCCTTTTTTATGGTACCTCTTTCAACTCTTCCGATGGCAATTCTTCCTATATAATCATCATAATCAAGGCTCGATACCAATACCTGAAGCGGCCCTTCCATATCTCCACATGGAGCCGGAACATTTTCAAGAATGCATTCAAAAAGAGGTTCCAGGTTATCAGAAGCTTTATTCGGGTCTAAAGTAGCATAACCATCACGAGCCGATGCATAGACAACCGGAAAGTCAAGTATGTCCTCATCTGCACCAAGCTCAATAAACAAATCAAGTATCTCATCAACTACTTCTTCTGGTCTGGCTTCTTTTCTGTCTATTTTATTTATAACAACTATGGGTCTCAGATTCATCTCCAATGCTTTCCTGAGAACAAAGCGGGTCTGGGGCATAACCCCCTCATAAGCATCTGCCAATAATAGTACGCCATCAACCATTTTTAATATGCGTTCTACTTCACCGCCAAAATCGGCATGACCGGGAGTATCAACAATATTTATCCTTATATCTTTGTATAATATGGCCGTGTTTTTTGACATAATAGTAATGCCTTTTTCCCGTTCCAAATCATTTGAATCCATTACTCTGTCGGCAACTTTTTCGTTACTCCTGAAAATACCGCTTTGCTTAAGCATTGCATCAACCAGAGTAGTTTTACCATGATCTACATGAGCAATTATTGCAACATTTCTTATGTCATTTCTTACTGTTTCCAAAATATCACCTGCTATTATAAAAACTGATAATCGATATGTTACGACATACTAAAATTAACTTCATTATTCTACTCGTTATGTTTTTAAGTGTCAAATGCTCAATTATAGTATTTTTCAGTTTATTCAATACAAATCATAGTTATTTTCTGGATAAAAAGGGCAGGCAGCCGCAGGCCTCTTTGTCCCAAAACAGCCTAAAAGCATCATGTTCATTTGATTATCGGCCTCATAAAGAGGACATGGCGAAGTTTACTTCGCCATGTCCTGATACGCCAGGTCCGCTCTCTGTAGTCCGGCCGACTGCTCCTATATGATTACTGTTGGATAGTCATTTTTTGAAGTATCCGGCTGTTTTTCAGGAGAAGCCCTGCGTCCCTCATGAACACAATTGTCAGTTCCCGAAAGACTATTTTCCGAAAATATATTTGGCAAATGGAGAGTCAGGGCTGATTATAATTGTTGTATCTTCATCTATAACTGATTTATAGGTTTGAAGTGTCTTCCAGAACTCATAAAACTCCGGATCCACATTGTATGCTTCAGCATAAATTTTAAGAGCCTCAGCATCTCCTTCACCCATGATCTTCTGAGCTTCTTCGTATGCCTGAGCTTCAATAATTGTTGCATTTCTTTCAGCTTCTGACTGTATAGTTCTTGCCTGTTTTTGACCTTGTGCACGATATTCTGTTGCAACCGCCTGACGTTCGGATCTCATCTGCTCGTATATACTTGGCTTGGTTTCATCAGGAAACTCTGTTCTTTTAATTCTGATATCCATTATTTTTATACCCAGGGGCTCCAATTGACTGTTAATATGATCTTCAACATTTTCAAGCATATTCATAACATAGTCCTTATCGGCTATGAGAGTGTGGGCATCTATTTTACCAATCTCTTCACGCATTTTGGAATAAAGAAACTCGTCAATTCTTAAATGAGCAGTCTCTCTGTTTCCGCCGATATTTACCATAAAAGATACCGGATTAACAATTCTCCATTGCGCAAAGTTATCCAGGAGGATAATCTTCTTATCTCTAGTAAATACCTCTTCGGCTTCAGTATCAAAAGTCAATAGCTGGTTGGTGAATCTTCTTACACTTTGAATGAAAGGCACTTTAAAAAACAAACCTTTACCTTCCTGAATTTTAATGTTTGAGAAACGAGGATCATTTTTAAGCGCCTGAATTGATGGTTCATTTATATCATCGACAATCATCCGGACGATTTTATCAAACTGAGTAATTACTACCTGTTCCCTTTCTCCGACAGTAAATACGAAAGAGCGGATAAGAAATACCAGCGCAATTATAAACAGTGCAACCAAACCCAGATTCTTTAAGAAATCCTTCAATTTGCCTGTATTTATATTAACTTTCTTTTGAGCTCTATATTGTTTACCATATTCAAAATTAATATCTTGCATTTTTAAATCTCCTTCCCTGATTAATACTTAGGATTATTAATGTGATGTTCCAGTCGTTGGCTAATCTTCAAGGGGCAAGAAGCGAAGAGTCTCACCCTTATCATTCATGATATAAATCTTTGCTTTAGGAAGGATTTCCTGCATGGTTTCCAGATACATTCTTGTTCTCGTTACCCGAGGCCCCAGCTCGTAATTTGCCAGAACCTGTCTGAAATTTTCAACATCACCTTTCGCCTCTGAAATACGCTTTTCTTTATAGGCGTTGGCTTTGTTTACCATTTCCAGTGCAGCGGCTTCTGCCGCCGGAATTATTTCATTTGCCTTTTCTTTCGCTTCGTTAATATAACGGTTCATATCTTCACGCGCTTTAATTACATCATCAAAGGCCTCCTGTACCTCGGGCGGTGCATAAACGGCCTGAAGAGATACCTTGGTGATATCTATCCCGAGACCATATTCATTTACTATACTTTGGAGGTCTTCACGAATTTCAGCCTGAATCATTTCTTTTTGGTCTGTAAGTACATCATCAAGCTTATGGTTAGCAACCACACGCCTTACTGATGATTCAGCAGCTATTTTAAGGCTGTTTATAGAATCCTCTGCATTAAAAAGAAAATCTTTTGCACTGTTTATTCTGTATTGAACTGCAATTTCAGTATGTACCAGATTTTCGTCTCCTGTTATCATAAGTGATTCATTGTCTACAGTAACAAATGACGGATTTGCATCGCTTTGCGTTCCAACGTGCCTGTATCCTAATTCAAGTGACCTTACTACATCGCACTTTACTATCTCCACCTTCTGAATAATAGGTATGTGCCAATGAAGTCCTGCTTCCTCCACTGTAGTCAAATACTTGCCGAATTGTGTCACAACTGCTTTTTCTCCGCTTTCAGATTTTAAAGTATAAATTCCTGAGGACATAATTAAAGCAGTAATCAAAATTAAAGCGAAAATAATAAACTTTGGTTTCACAAATTTCATTAACCCATCTCTCCTTTTATATATTTAATGCACTTAAAACAAACTCCTGAACTTACATTACACTCCATACATTTACGTATTTTTAAACAATTATACAATATTTTAACATAATTAAACAGCCTGAATTATGTTTCTGCTTTAGTATTAGATTCTAAGATATATTTTTTATAACTTCTAATGCCCGTTCTGAAAGTTTTAAATTCCTTTCTCTTTTATTTCGGATTCTTACATCCAGGGGATCCATAATGCCGAAATTTATATTCATTGGCTGAAATTTGCCTGTTACAGGACTTGAGATATACCTTGCAAGCGCTCCTGTTGCTGTGGTTCCCGGAAAAATCAGCATATCTTCTCCCTTAAAAAGCCTTGCTGCATTTATTCCGGCAACAAGACCGGAACTTGTGGATTCTACATAGCCTTCCACCCCTGTAATCTGTCCGGCAAAAAATATATTTGGGTGATTTTTCATTCTGTATGCCGCATCAAGAAGCTTGGGTGAATTGATAAAGGTATTCCTGTGCATTACCCCATAGCGTTCAAATTCAGCATTTTCAAGACCGGGTATCAGTGAAAAGACACGCTTTTGTTCACCCCATTTTAAACGGGTCTGGAAGCCTACCATATTATACAAGGTGCCCAGGAAATTGTCCTGCCTTAGCTGCACCACTGCATATGGCTCCTTTCCTGTTCGGGGATCTGTAAGACCCACAGGTTTTAATGGTCCGAAACGCATGGTGTCCTTTCCGCGCTTTGCCATGCTTTCTATTGGCATACAGCCTTCAAATATCTTGTCATCTTCGAAATCATTAAGTTCAACAGTTTCTGCATTCATAAGCGCTTCATAAAACTTGTCATATTCCTCTTTATTCATGGGACAATTAAGATAATCAGCTTCTCCTTTACCATACCTTGAAGCCCTGAAAACAATATCCATATTTATACTGTCAAGCCTTACTATAGGAGCAGCTGCATCAAAAAAGTACAAACCTTTTTCGCCAATCAGCTCTGCGATTCTTTCTGACAACCTTTCAGAAGTAAGAGGTCCTGTTGCAATAATTGTTATTACATCTTTACTTAAAGACGTAACTTCGTCATTAATAACTTCTATAAGCGGATTAGAGGAAATTTTCTCGGTTACCATCTGAGAAAAGGCGTCACGGTCAACAGCCAAAGCACCGCCTGCCGGCACCCGTGTTTTATCAGCACATTCCATTATCAAAGAATTTAACTCTCTTAGTTCCTGTTTTAAAAGTCCTACAGCATTTTCCAGTGCATCTGATCTGAAAGAATTGCTGCAAACAAGCTCTGCATAAGTATCTTTATGATGTGCAGGGGTTTTTTTGATGGGTTTCATTTCATAGAGACGTACTTTAATATTTTGCTTTGCTATCTGCCATGCCGCTTCACAGCCGGCCAGACCCGCGCCTATAACTTCTATATAATCTTTTTGCATATTTCGCTCCTCATTTTGCTTGATTTATTGCTATATATGCTACAATAATCTAATACCATCACATTCATATTACCATAAGAAATGGCTACTAAAACTATTGTTATAAATAATTTTGCTCAATTAATAAAATTATAATAATTTTATAATTTTATTATAATTAAATTTTTATCGTTATTTTTAAATATATCTTTTCATACATTTTTTTACAGCCTGTCAATAACTTTTCAGATTTTGCACCCATTCAGAGTTTAAGATTACTTTCGCAGGTTACAATTCTTATTATGACATACCAATAATTAATTACTTGTACTTAGTTAACCCAGTTGGTAAAATCAATTTATAAGTTTTGAATTTGAGGTGGAAAATTGAAATTTAATAGAAAAAAGGTAATTATAGCAGCAGCAATACTAATAACTATTTTGCTTGGCATGTTATCGGTCAGGCATATAAATTCACTATATACATCTGCAGTAAATTCTGTACTTGACAGTCCTACACCTCTTCACACTCAGACACCAAGTCCTTCTGTAGTTCCTGTTCACGAGCCTGTTGCAACTCCCGAACCGGAACCTGTTTATGCCAATATTGTTTCTGCAGGTGATTGTGTTTTGCATGAGCTTTTTCAGAAATCTGCCCTTATAGGAGATGATGAGTACGACTTCTATCCTATTTTTGAGGCAATAAAACCTTATACCGAACCGGCCTCATACAGCATAATAAGTTTTGAAAGCGCTGCCACCAATAAAAGAGATGACTATACAGGGTATCCCCTCTTTAATAGTCCGCCGGAAATATTTGATGCATTTAAAAAAGTAGGCATAGATATGGTGAATAATTCGAACAATCACCAGCTTGACAGAAAACTTGCAGGAATGTTTGAAACTAAAGAAAATATCGAAAAAGCCGGGCTTGATGTAATAGGGATATTCGACGGTGAGGAGCCGCGTTATAAAATTTTGGATTTAAACGGAATTAAGGTTGCTATAATGGCATACACATACAGTTGCAACATGAATGAACTTGCATTAACAGCCGAGCAAAGATACAATCACTTGTCCCTGATTGATGAAGAGCGAATGGAAAAAGAGATTG
>JAAYMA010000010.1 GCA_012521615.1 Clostridiaceae bacterium
ACTGAACATATATTGTGGGGACTTGCAAAGGAAGGTACGGGAATTGCTGCAAGTGTACTGCATGCAAATGGTGTTGACGAAGAAAAAATAAGAAAGAAGATTCAGGAACTGATAGGTCAGGGGGACGGTACAACTTCAGCTCTAACCTATACACCCAGGACCAAGCGGGTTTTGGAGCTGAGTTATGCCGAAGCAAGAAGGATGAGACAGAATTATATAGGTACTGAACATATACTTATCGGCATTATGCGTGAGGGTGAGAGTGTAGCTGTCAAAATACTTTCAGATCTCGGCGTTGATCTAAGAAAACTTTATGAAAACATTATTACCATGCTGACTGAAGATACTCCTATGGCTGTGGCTCAAAACAGGCCAACTGCTGCTAATTTGGAGACACCTACTCTGGATCAGTTTGGCAGGGATCTTACCGCTTTTGCGCGGGATGGAAAAGTCGATCCGGTAATTGGACGGGACAAGGAAATCGAGAGGGTAATTCAAGTTTTAAGCAGGAGAACAAAAAACAACCCCTGTCTGATAGGTGAGCCGGGGGTAGGAAAGACAGCCATATGTGAGGGATTGGCACAAAAAATAGTTGAAGGAAATGTTCCAGAGATATTAAAGGATAAGCGGGTTGTTTCTCTGGACTTATCCTCAATGGTAGCGGGCGCAAAATACAGAGGTGAGTTTGAAGACCGCCTTAAAAAGGCTATAGAAGAGATAAGAAATGCCGGTAATGTCATTATGTTCATAGATGAACTTCATACTATTGTAGGAGCCGGGGCAGCTGAAGGTGCAATTGATGCAGCAAACATTTTAAAGCCGCTTCTTGCAAGGGGTGAAATCCAGATTATCGGTGCCACCACCCTTGATGAATATCGTAAGTATATCGAAAAAGATGCAGCTTTGGAAAGAAGATTCCAGCCCATAACAGTGGGCGAGCCGACACAGGAAGAGGCAATAGAAATACTGAAAGGTATTCGCGATAAATATGAGGCTCATCACAAGGTAAAAATAACTGATAAAGCCATAGAAGCCGCAGTAAGGCTCTCCACACGCTATATAACAGACAGGTTTCTGCCTGATAAAGCAATAGATTTAATAGACGAGGCCTCAAGTAAGGTAAGGTTGACATGCTTTACCGCACCCAATGAACTTAAAGAGCTGGAGCGCAAAATAGAAGATATTCACAAAATGAAAGAGGATGCCATCATCAGCCAGGAATTCGAAAGAGCAGCAACTTTAAGGGATGAAGAAAACAAACTTAAAGAAGAGCTCGAGTCTAAAAGGGAAGCCTGGAAAATGGAAAATTCAATAAATACCCAGGTGGTTACAGAAGAAGAAATTGCTTCAGTAGTAGCTGCATGGACAGGTGTGCCGGTAAGCCGGCTTGCCCAGGAAGAGAGCGAGCGGCTTAAAAACCTGGAAGCAGAATTGCATAAGCGTGTCATAGGTCAGGAAGAGGCGGTAAAGGCAGTTGCCAGAGCAATAAGAAGGGGAAGGGTAGGACTGAAGGATCCAAAGCGTCCTGTAGGTTCATTTATTTTCTCAGGTCCTACCGGTGTTGGTAAAACCGAGCTTTCCAAGGCTTTGGCTGAAGCTCTTTTTGGAGATGAAAGCCAGATGGTCCGGATTGATATGTCCGAATACATGGAGAAACACAGTGTTTCAAGGTTAGTAGGTTCCCCGCCTGGTTATGTAGGCTATGATGAAGGTGGTCAGCTTACTGAGAAAGTAAGGCGTAAACCATATTCGGTTGTGCTGTTTGATGAGATAGAAAAAGCACATCCCGATGTTTTCAATATGTTGCTACAGGTATTGGATGATGGAAGATTAACTGATGCCAGCGGACGTGTGGTGGACTTCAGAAACACCGTTATAATAATGACATCCAATGTTGGTGGGCGCAATATTGTGGAGCCAAAGCGTCTCGGTTTCGGAACTTATGAAGAAGATGCCGCTCGTGACTATCAGGATATGAAGAAAAATGTAATGACTGAGCTTAAAAAGACATTCCGTCCTGAATTTTTAAACCGCGTGGACGAGATCATAGTTTTCCATCCTCTCTCACAGGATGAGATTAAGGAGATAGCATCTCTGATGCTGGCACAGACAGCCAAAAGACTGGAAGAAAACAATATCAGGGTTACCTTCAGTGATGATGTAAGGGATTATCTTGCAGAAAAGGGATATGATAAAACTTACGGCGCAAGGCCATTAAGGAGAACAATTCAGGAGGAAATAGAGGATAAGCTGGCGGAGGCAATATTAGATAATATAATAAAGGAAGGTGACTCAGTAACGATATCATGTCAGGAGGGCAAGATTGTAATTAACAAGTAATGTTATATAGAACGGGATTGTTATCACATACGTGATGACAATCCCGCTAAGTCGTGTTACATATCGGGAATGAGCTTGTGATTTTAATAGTCTATGAATGAGAGTTTTACCTTGATAATTGATCATTTATCTTAAACCATTTATTAGCAAACCTATATAGTATAAAACCACACATTCCTCCAGAAACATTTAGTATGATATCGTCGATATCGCAAACTCTGTATGACTTAATTATTATTAAATCAAGCAATAATTGTATAATCTCAATAGATGATGATATCAGCAGAACAGCAACGAAACAATTTGCCAGGCTTTTGATTTTGGATGAGAATATTGGCAAAAAGAAACCCAATGGTATAAATATAATTATATTGCCTAAGATTTGGCTTATAATTAATGATGGATCGTATTCGATTATAGAAATTATTGTGTCTAATGGAATTAAATTCAGATATTTAACTGTTTCTTCGGAATAGAAAATAATATTTTTATCATATATCACTGGGAAAAATAGTACACCTACTAAAAACACAACATAAATCATGAATCCCAAAAATACAGTATGAAAATAAATAGACTTCTTACGTCTGATATTAGAAATAATAAAAGGGATAAATATTAATATTATTATTAACTTATAGAATAGACCATATGTTATCATATTGAACCCTTTCTTCACCGCTTAATCGAGATAATAAGGTAGGAAATAAAAGTATATAGAATTTTATTATTGAGAGAGAGATCCGTATGCAGAATATTTTTTTCGTATGCCCTGTCCTGTAACAAAGAGATAATATTTTGAATGGGTTTTAGGGGCGCTATATGTTCCACCGTGTAATGCAAATGGTTCTGAATCAAAAGTATTTGTTCCACAATATGTACCTTTACCAAACCAGGAATCTTCTATATACAAAGACACAGAATATTTTCCTTCCGCGCAATCGCTACTATCAGTGAGACTTATAGTAATTGTGTTGTCTTTATTAAAAGAATAAAATTTTCCATTTAGTGACCCGTCAACATATCCGTTTCCTCCAACTCCAGTTGAAAAGCTAAATTCAACATAATTACTTGACGCAAAGGCAACAAGAGTCATCACTACGAGTAAACAAAAGATGGTAACAAATAATTTAGAGAGAAATTTAAACACTTTATAACACCTCCACAAAAGAACAAAAATAGCTTTTATTTCCTACTGAACATTAATAATACATTATTTTCCTATTAATTACAAGTACAAAAACTATAAGAATTACCAATTTATAAATGGGACGGCAAGTGAAATAATTAGAGAAAACGAGAAAAAAAGAGTAAATTTAAAAGCTAATGAGATGTATTTTGAATTTGAGCGATATTTATCTTGACATCCAGCTGACTGATATATTAGAATAGTGAACGTCGCCAATGTGGCGTTATTTTATTCTTAAGAAAATAAAAACGGCAGAGCCGTAATTCAATAAAAGGGAGGTTACCTCATGAAGACATATATGGCTAAGGCGCAGGAAGTCGAAAGAAAATGGTATGTTGTTGATGTTGAGGGCAAAGTACTTGGACGCGCCGCCAGTGAAGTTGCAAAAATTCTTCGCGGAAAGCATAAGCCTGAGTACACACCGCACGTAGATACCGGTGATTTTGTCATTGTTGTTAATGCTGACAAAATAGTATTGACTGGAAAGAAATTGGATCAGAAAATGTACAGACGTCACTCAGGATGGGTCGGAAACTTAAAGGAAATAAATTATAGACATTTCCTCGCAACCAGACCTGAAAGAGTATTTGAACTGGCTGTTAAGAGAATGCTTCCAAAAAACAGATTAGGACGTGCAATGTTCAAGAAGCTGAAGGTTTATGCAGGTCCCGAACACAAACACCAGGCTCAGAAACCCGAAGTGCTTGAGCTCAA
>JAAYMA010000071.1 GCA_012521615.1 Clostridiaceae bacterium
GTTACCGGATCCCTTTTTTCCTGGAAAAATATTTGAAGGTTTCTTTCACAAAATCTGGCTTTGGTCCTGTTTATAAGAATATTGATAGGTTCACGATTTTTTTCCATCACAAAGTCTCCCCATTAAAACTTTTCGATACTTTATACTATGCACTATCCCAAATACTTGCCAATACTGTATTGAGCAGAAGTTGCAAATTAAACATTGCAATTTTATCTCTTAACAGCAGGAAGGTGGCTTAGGACAGTCATCGCATCCATGAAATTCAGGAGCGCCACAAATAATAATATCGCTGTCCATTCCAAGCTTATCGATGATATCTTCAAACAGGCTTACGGATACTTCTGTGGTCCATACCAGCAGAGAGCCTTCTTCATTCAAAGATACCAACTGGCTGTCTGTAACATCTATATCAGCATTCAGGCATCTGAGCAAAACAAAGGACTCTAAATTCTGGTTGTCAAGCTGATGTGGCTTAAGTTGCTTATCAAACAGGGACAATGGAATATTGACGCTGTAATCAAACCAGGGATAGTCATTCACTCCATTTGATACTATTCTCAGCGTTTCATGAGGTAACACCACATTTTGCCTCTGGAAAACCGGCATACCTGTAGCAGATATAACCGTAGAATCGACAAAGGCTTTTGTTGTTAATGAATTATACTGGAACGGATTAGACAGATTGGTAGGTAATGTTAATATATCCACAAATCCATCCTCGTACTCCACAACCAAGATTAACTGGTATCTGATAGTTACTCTGGACTTTCCTGAACAGACAATTATGTTTTCAGGATATCCCTCGGCAATAGGTCTTTTATAGACTTTGATACATCTTACAGCGGCACCGAATTCAGGAACAGATGAAGGAACAGAATTATGATTAATAATTAAGAGTCTGAAAGGGAGTTTCTCACCTGTGCCCATGGAATTTTCATCATATGCCTCCTGAAAGAGTATTTGCGTATTTTTCAGTACGGACTTGGCCAAAACACGTTTTGCAAAAACATCTACTTTCTCAAGATCAATAATTATTTCTTTGCACTTGCTGTCTATCTCACTCATTATGTATAACCCCTTTAATCTGAAAATCTAATACATGCTATGCAAAACAAGCTGGCTTGTTACAATTCAGACAGTATGTTTTGAAAATAACTATCCAACAGGGCAATCTGCATCAGGACAGGTCACATTTAACAGGACAAAGAGTATATTATAATACCATTATTTATATAAGGTGAATTATATGATAGTCATTGGTTCCGGTAGCCATTCATTGAAAACCACAGAGTCTGAGCCCAGCTATGGAGTCTATTCTTTTTTTAAAGACCATAAAGACTATATATTGAGTTTTTTAAATTCAATAAAGAATGCAGACCAGATTATTCTTTGCAATGCGGGATCTAATGATGGAACATTGGATCTTATTGAAAGCTATATAAAAGAAAATCCTGATGTAAACATCAGAATTGTTCCCGTACATATTTGTCCATGGCGTTATGATGATGTCAGAAATATCGGATTGGCTTTAATGAGCCCGTCAATCGATTTATGCTTGTGCCTGGATGTTGAGGAAACCCTGGTTCCGGATTGGAGAAATATTCTTAACCGGTACTACAACCCTAAATGTACAAAGTACCTGTATTATGCTCAAATTGATCAAGGTAATACTGCAGAAATAGTTCAGAAAGACCGGATACACCGTAACAGAGGATGCTTTTGGAAATATCCCGTATTCGAAGAACTTATTTTCAAAGATACTGAAAAGACCGTACTAATTCCACATGTCATTATTAAACAAAAAGAAAATATCGACCGCAATGAAATTATCCCGCTCCTTAAGCGCTATATAAAAGAACATCCGTCAAGTTGGATACCATTATGGCGTTTGGCTCAGGCTTTTATGGAAAAAGGCCGTTATCCTGAGGCAAATAATGCCCTTGAAAAGGCTCTGCAGTTGGATAAATGCAATAAAGCACAGGTATACACACTAAAAGCACAAATTTGTGCAGAACAAAACTTATCCGAACAGGCTCTATTTTATTATGACAAAGCACTTTCATACAAAGATACATATGAAGAAAAAGGACAAAGGAACGCTATGAGTATCTGCCGGGATTTCCGTATATACATTGAGAAGGCACAAATACTTTCAAGTCTTGGACGGCATCTGGAAGCCTATTTAAATTTCGTTAAAGCTAAAGCACTACAGGAGCAGATAAAGGATGAAAAACTATATTTTCAATACCTGTCGGATCTTAGGCCTTTAATAGCCTCGGAAAAAGAACTTGCGCGGGAGGAATTAGGAATATGAACAAATATAAGATTTGTGCCTATGCTATTTGCAAAAATGAAGCAGACTTTGTGGACAGATGGGTGGATTCCCTGTCCGAAGCAGATATGATTATTGTTTGTGACACAGGCTCAACTGACGATACGATTGAAAGACTCAGAAAAAAAGGTGTTATTGTACATGAAATAAAAGTCGATCCCTGGCGTTTTGATGTGGCCAGAAATATCTCACTGGCATTTGTTCCCTCCGATATAGATATCTGTGTTTGCACTGACCTTGATGAAATTTTTGAACCTGGCTGGAGAAATTGCCTTGAAAAAGCCTGGAAACCTGGAACAGATCGCCTTCAATTTATGTTTACATTCAATTTTAACGAGGACGGCTCCCGGGGAATGACCTTCTGGAAGGATAAAATCCATGCCCGAAATGGCTACCGCTGGATTTATCCTATTCACGAAGTTCTTCAATTTCAGGAAGACAGACCTGAAATTGTAATTTACGAGGAAAACATTAAACTTAATCATTATCCTGCACCAAAAAGCTCCCGAAACAGTTATCTGTCCTTACTGGAACAAGCAGTACAAGAAATGCCGGAGAATGACCGCATGAGATTTTACCTTGGCCGGGAATATCTGTACCAGGGTAAATGGGATGACTGTATACGAACTCTGACAGAACATCTGAATTTGCCTTCATCTGTCTGGAATGAAGAAAGATGTGCCTCTATGAGATATATTGCCATGGCCTTCCTGGCAAAAAGTATGACGCAGGAGGCTATCAAATGGCTCTACAAAGCTATTGCACAAGCCCCACATTTAAGAGAACCCTATGTGGAACTTGCCAGAGTATTCTATAAGGAAAAGAATTGGCCAGGCGTATACCATATGGTGCATGAAGCACTCAAAATCCCCGAGAAATCTAAATCTTATATTAATGAGGCTTATTCCTGGGATTATACATTATATGATCTTGGTGCCATAAGTGCATTTGAGCTTGGAAAAATGGAAGATTCTCTAAAATTTGCAGAAATGGCATATAAAATGGCTCCTCACATTAACCGCCTCAGAAAAAACCTGGAAGCAATCAAAAAGTATATTGAAAATTGACAAAATCACTGAAAAAGTAACACATAGGACAACCTTACCATATTATGTATAAGGACAATACAATAATGGAGTATAATAATATGGAAAATTTAAATGATAAATTGGTACCAAAAGATAAAGCCGAA
>JAAYMA010000072.1 GCA_012521615.1 Clostridiaceae bacterium
CAACTCCTTCTGCTGACAGAACAGGCAAGGTAAACATAACAGCAGTATCAGGTTTTGCTATGTCTCCTACTACCTGTCGTACAATATTTTTAGCCTCTTCAACTTGTTCATCTTTTAGTACCATAAAAATTGTTTTACTTTCTTTCCTGTCCGGGTCAATCAAATACCGGAGAGTTCCAAATATCGGAAAATCATCGCTGGTTTTAGATAGTTCACGAATCATTCCTGTACTGTTTAGTATAGTTGCGCCGTGAATGCCATTATCCATCAACTGACTTAACAAAGTGTCGAGTATTTCAACCTTGTTCAATACTATCAGTAAAAATTGCATGAAACATCGCTCCTATCGGTTTGAAATAAAGAAAGGACAAAAGAAATGGCATCTTTTGTTAAGCGTTTTTTTATGACTAATTAATATTTTAACAGTAAGTCATTATCTTTTCAAATATATGAAAATGCATTCCAGAATCTTATTTTAATGATTAGTGTATCTGTGTTGTGGTACATATTATTTAGACATTTTATGTAGCAGAGCAACTCTTTTATGTTCACTCGGATTTTTTAAGAATACCATCATTTGCGGACATAAATACAAAAGTAAGTAATAGATAGCGAAAGTAAAGAGTTGAAAGGAGAAATATCCCATGAACTCTAAGATTAAACGAGTGAATAGAATAAACAGTGCAAATTTAGTAAAAATCCTGGTGATAGGATTTCTTGCTGTCGCTGTTACATTCTTTGTTTATATTACAGGTGGAACCAAAAAAGTTTTTGTTCATTTAATGTACATTCCAACTATTCTGGCTTCATGGTTTTGGGGTCTTTCTGGTGGATTGTTGGCAGGGATATTTTGCGGTTTGTGTACCGGTCCTTTAATGCCACTCGATGTTGCTCTTGGTGTTATGCAGGATCCATTAAACTGGATCTCCCGTTTGCTTATGTTTTCATTGATTGGGCTTTTAACAGGATATATGATTGAAAGAATAAACAAATTAAATGAAGAAAAGCAGGAAATAAACCTAAAAAGTCCTTTTTATAATCTTCCCAATGAGAAGAAGCTTTTTTATGATATTGAAGACTATATCAAATTAAATAAATATTTAAAAATTATATCAATCAAATTGACAAACTTGAATGAAATCGAAAAATACGTAGATTCTAAACTGGCATATGATATAGTTGATGAATTGGCAGAAAAATTAATGCATACATGTGGGAAGAAAACTGTTTATTCATATGACAGAGACGAGCTGATCGTGCTTGTGTGTGGAGATTGCGTGCATGGATATGAAGAAAAAATTAAGGAGGTATTGGAGTATTATTCTGCTTTTCCCGTGTCAAAGAACGGCTATAAAATCAGAGTATCATTGAAAGTAGGCATATATATTTATCAGGGCGAGAAGGCATCGCCAACTGAAATATACAACAGAGCCAGGATTGCTTACGAACAAGGTGAGACAAAGGAAACGGGTGTTTATTATTACGATGACAGCTTGAAAAATAAAAGAAGGGAGATACAGGATATTACTGGTGCCATACTTGAATCTATTCAGAAAGATGAATTGTTTGTAGTGTATCAGCCTAAAATCGATATCGTAAATAACAGGATTTCAGGTGTCGAGGCATTGGTAAGATGGAAGAGAAACGGCAAAGATTTAATCGGACCTAATATCTTTATCCCCATTGCAGAAGAAATTGGCTTTATCGATAAAATATCCAAATTTGTCTTTGATTGTGTAACTTCACAGATGGAGATATGGAAGAGAAAAGGTATAGATATAAAGTGTTCTGTCAACACATCTGTTCATGAATTGATCCATGATGATTATACATTATGGGCAAAAGACTTAATTGAAGGTAAAAACATAAACAGATCTGATTTTGAACTTGAGATAACGGAAAGGGCCATAGCCTACGACGACAAAAGATTAATAGAAAAGATGCACTATTTGAAAGAATTAGGATATCAGTTATCTATTGATGATTTTGGAACCGGTTACAACTCCCTGATGAGTCTTGGCGAAATTCCTTTTGATACATTAAAAATTGATAAATACTTTATCGACAGGATAAATAAAGTTGAGATATCAGAACTGATTGGTCTGTTCATAAAATACGCCCATACTCTTGGAAAAACTGTTCTGGCTGAAGGAGTGGAGACTGAGGAGCAGTTAAATAGACTTAAGGAGTTGAACTGCGACGAAGTACAGGGGTATTTCTTTAGCAAGCCACTGTTACCTGAAGAGTTCGAAGTATTCCACACAGAATTTACCATGGCCAATAAATAACGAATCCAACCCATGCCGGCTATGATTAAAGTATCATGATGAAGAATAGTTTTTAAACAAGAGTAATATGATTTCCCCTGGACATAAAGTTCAGGGGATTTTTGTAAGGAGCGTCTGTTGTAACATCAGATTAATAAATTTGACAAAAAAGGATGAAATAAATTTGTTTATACTTTATGATTTATCTTAGAACCTTAAAGGGGTGACACAGCTTGATTAAAGATAAAATCATATGTGGGGATGCCATAGAAGAAATGAAGAAGCTTCCCGATGACTGTGTTGATTTGATATTTGCAGATCCACCATACTGGATGAGGGTTGAAGGAGTTCTTAACAGAGTAGAAGGTACACCCTACGATGGTTGTGATGATCCCTGGGATAATCAGTTCGAAACTATAAATGACTACAACAACTTTACAAGGGATTGGCTTAGTGAGTGTAAAAGGATATTGAAACCCGATGGTTCTATTTGGGTAATTGGAGGTATGCAATGTATTTATACCATTGGTGCAATTATGCAGGAGCTTGGTTTTTGGTTTATTAATGATGTTATATGGTATAAAAGAAACCCCACCCCTAATTTTAAAGGAACCAGGCTAAATAATAGCCATGAAACACTTATTTGGGCGACTAAATCTGAAAAAGCCAGGTACACATTTAATTATAAAACAGCTAAAGAGCTGAATACTGATACTGTTGAAGAAGAAAAATTCAAGAAAGGTGTCAGAAAACAATTGGGTTCAGTCTGGAGAATTAGGGTCTGTAAAGGCAGTGAAAGAATCAAAAAAGATGATGGCCAAAAGCTTCATACAGCACAGAAACCTGAAGAATTGCTTTACAGGATTATTGCAATTTCTTCCAATATCGGGGATTTAGTTTTCGATCCTTTCGGAGGAACCATGACAACTGCTGCGGTTGCAAAAAGAATGGGAAGGCACTATTTGTCAATTGAAAAGGAATCCGAATATTGCAAATATGGTGAAAGACGGTTAAACGGTGTAACTCCAATCATAGGAAATATTGAGAAAGCAGTGTTTGATAAAAAACCTTTAAGGGCAAGTATGAAAGAAATGATAGCTGCAGGCTATTTCATAGTTGGAGAAACCTTTTATTTAAAAAATTTTACTGAAGGAGGCAAACTCCTATCAGACGGCAAGCTATTATATGACGGCAAAATTGTTGACATTCATAGGTGTGCCGCACTTGCCAAAGGCTCTAAGGCCAGCCGATTAAATGGTTTTAATACATGGTATGTTCTAAGAGACAGCAGGCTTGTCAGCATCAATGATATCAGGGAAAAGTACAGGAAATTTAAATTAAATAACGGATAAGAGCTTTGATTTCTGTCAATACGGATTATGTTCCTAAAAAAATATATGATATAATATAGAAAATATGTATACATCATCCTTTTATTAACACACTGCTGCGAGATTTAAGAGAATATCAGACATTGCCCCAATATGCTTTTCGTCGTCTGACCAACTCTTCGCCGAACACTGGGCGATAATTATCTTTAACGCGTAGAAAAGCGCGTTAAAGATTTCCGCAGTGAAATTATCATCGCGGTGGAAAACATAAAAGAAGATGATTAAAACTTTTATGTATAATAGTATAAAGTTATAAAAATGTATAATTCAGACAATACACTAATAACAAAGAGGTGCAGGTTATGGAGACTTTTGATTCCACTAAAAAAAGCTTATTTGAATTACTGAAAGATGTGCATACCGGGAAAATACAACTTCCTGATTTTCAAAGAGGTTGGATTTGGGATGATAGTCGGATTAAAGGAATTCTTGCAAGTGTTGCGAAATCTTTTCCTATTGGTGCCGTTATGCTACTTGAAACAGGAAACGAAAATGTAAGGTTTAGAACAAAACCCGTGGAAGGAGTTAAACTTGATGGCGATATAAAACCTGATTTGCTTATTCTTGACGGACAGCAACGTATTACTTCCCTTTATCAAACAATTATATCTAATGAAGTAGTTACCACCCGAAATGAAAAAAACTATGAAATTAAACGCTGGTACTATATCGATATGAAGAAGGCCATGGATGATAGTTATGATCTTGAAGAGGCAATTATTTCAGTAAATGAAAATAAACAAATTACTGAAGATTTTGGGAGGCGCATTGTTCTTGATTTGTCCAGGAAAGAATATGAATTTGAAAATTTCATGTATCCTACATCTATGATTGATAATTACAGTGCATGGAGACGAGAGTTCTATGCATATTGGAAGTATGACAGTGAAATATGTAGGTTCTGGGATGATTTTGAAAACAAAATTATCAATAATTTCAACAGATATATGGTTCCGGTAATAATAATGAAAAAGGAAAATCCTAAAGAAGCAGTCTGCCAGGTTTTTGAAAAGGTAAACACAGGCGGTGTGTCATTAAATGTATTTGAATTATTAACCGCAACTTTTGCTGCCGATGAATTTGATTTAAAATCAGATTGGCAGGATATAAAGGAAATATTCAATAAATATAAACTACTGTCTAAAGTCAGTAACACAGATGTTTTACAGGCAATTACACTTCTGGCGAGTTATAATAAAAGATTAGAAAAAATAAAACAAGGTGAAACTGGTGAAAAATTACCGGCTATAAGTTGTAAACGAAAAGATATGCTGGATTTATCATTGGAGGAATACAAAAAATACAGAGATCCAATTGTGAATGGTTTTATCAAAGCAGCAAAAATACTTTTTGAAAATAATATTTTCAGTGCACGGGATCTGCCTTATCCTGCACAATTAATACCAATGTCTGCAATTTTAGCTGTTATTGGCGACAGAATTGATAATATAAGCCACAAAAAGAAATTGATGCAGTGGTATTGGTGTGGCGTTTTTGGAGAACTATATGGATCAGCCAATGAAACTCGTTATGCTCTTGATTTGCCTCAAGTGGTGGCTTGGATTATAAATAACGGGCCTTCACCTAAAACAGTATATGATGCAAACTTTTCACCTTCACGTTTACATACTCTCAGAACAAGAAACAGTGCTGCTTATAAGGGGATATATGCTTTGCTCATGAATGACGGAACGAGAGATTGGCTTTCTGCTACAAAGATAGATCTCAGCACGTATTTTTCCGAATCTATTGATATACACCACATTTTTCCTGTAGCATGGTGTGAAAAGAATGGTATTAAAAAAGAGGATTATAATTGTATTATCAATAAAACTCCTTTATCAAGCCGCACAAACCGTATAGTCAGTGGCGATGCTCCAAGCAAATATCTGAAAAGAATACAAAAACATGCCGGAGTAAGCGATGAGGAGTTCCTGGATATCTTAAAGTCCCACGTTCTTTCACCCGAATATTTGTATACAGATGATTTTGAAAGGTTCTTCAATAACAGAAAGGAAAAAATATTACAAAGAATTGAGACGGCCATGAATAAGCTTATTCTCAGAGAGACATTTCCCGTAGAAGAAGGAGTTTATATATACGAAGAGGATAGCGAAGAGGATTAGGATCAGAAAAAAGACAATATCAAATGGGGACGTTCAGAATGTAAAAAAATAAGGAATGCTTCACTGAGAGTCTGTCCTAAGGAATAATCGGTGAGGGTTTCTGCAAACATCAGGTTGAATTGGGGTAAAGAGGCTGAAGGCTTAAAGGAAGCCTTATCCGATGATTCCATTAAAGGCATTATCTACGTAATTAGCGGGGTGGGCATTATTCCTTCGTTGTAGATATAATAGACCAATTTTTATTTAATGTAATAATGAAATTTGAATTTTACAAGTAATATTGATATATTGCAGACAAAATATTATTTATAGGGAAATTTACTCTCGTCCTTTGGAAATAAGGGCGGGATTTTTTATTTTATCAATTGTAAAGATTTCGTGTGAATAATTCAGCAAACATATTCGTTTTATTATTAAAGGTTCGTTAAAGGTAGATGTTTTATGATAATTCATGTAGGGCGGCCGCCCATTTGAATTATGGCTCTATTAACTTAGTATGAAAGAAATGAGACCTGAAAGACCTCTGGTAGGTTTAAAAAAGGAAAAAACCTACAAATGGAAACGACTAAGTGTAAGATAACACGAAAAAAAGATACGTGCAAGCCTTGAAAAA
>JAAYMA010000011.1 GCA_012521615.1 Clostridiaceae bacterium
TAATTAGTAACAAACATGTAAATATATTGCTTGAAAGAAGTTAAATAAGTAAAAAAATAATCTGATTTGCAAAAGTAATTTCCACACCAACCTTCTTAGGGGTGGAATTTACTTTTTCGAATGAGGACGAAATCACTTGATATAAAAAAATTTATCTGAGACTTGTTAGGCAAATAAATTATGATATAATATTCATGTATGCCTGTTATAAAAATGTCAATCTACTATTCTTTAATGTATACAATGTACATTGTCGCAAATAACAAGGAGGGGAAAATATGGCGAAAAAAATGAAAACAATGGATGGTAACACCGCCGCTGCATATGCTTCTTACGCATTTACAGAAGTTGCAGCAATTTATCCTATTACACCATCCTCGCCTATGGCTGAAATAACAGACGAATGGGCAGCCAATGGCAGGAAGAATCTCTTTGGCCAGCCGGTAAAAGTTGTGGAAATGCAATCAGAGGCTGGTGCTGCTGGTGCAGTTCACGGTTCCTTACAGGCAGGAGCGTTAACTACTACATACACCGCATCTCAAGGACTTCTTCTTATGATTCCAAATATGTATAAGATCGCAGGCGAACTGCTGCCCGGAGTTTTCCATGTATCTGCCCGAGCACTTGCAGCTCATGCACTTTCCATATTTGGTGATCATTCAGACGTAATGGCATGCCGTCAGACAGGTTTTGCAATGCTCGCTGAGGGAAGTGTCCAGGAAGTAATGGACCTTACAGGTGTCGCTCACTTGTCGGCTATTAAGGGAAGAGTTCCTTTCCTGAACTTCTTCGACGGCTTTAGAACTTCTCACGAAGTACAGAAAATCGAAGTTATTGACTATGAAGACTTTGCAAAATTGCTTGACTGGGAGGCAGTTGATGCATTCAGACAGCGTGCTCTGAATCCGGATAATCCTGTCACCCGCGGAACAGCACAGAACCCGGATATATTCTTCCAGGCAAGGGAAGCAAGCAATCCTTATTATGATGCAATTCCCGATATTGTTGCTGATTACATGAGAAAGATAACTGAACTTACAGGCCGCGAATATAAACCATTTGTTTATTACGGCGATCCTGAAGCAGAGAATGTAATAGTTGCTATGGGTTCAGTTACCGAAGCCTGTGAAGAAGTGGTAGATTATCTGAGATCTAAAGGCGAAAAAGTCGGCCTTATTAAAGTACATCTTTACAGACCTTTCTCAGAAAAGTACTTCTTTGATGTAATGCCCAAGACTGTTAAGAGAATTGCTGTTCTTGACAGAACCAAAGAACCTGGCGCAGTAGGAGAACCACTTTATCTTGATGTTAAATCACTCTACTATAATAAAGCTGATAAGCCTTTAATTGTGGGCGGACGCTATGGTCTCGGCTCCAAAGATGTCAAACCTAACCAGATTATTGCAGTGTTCGACAATCTCAAAGCTGATCAGCCCAGAGACCGCTTTACAATAGGTATCGAAGACGATGTTACCAACTTGTCACTGCCACTTGGACCCAGTGTTAACACAGAAGCACCGGATGCTATCCGCTGCAAGTTCTGGGGTCTTGGCTCTGACGGTACAGTTGGTGCCAATAAGCAGGCTATCAAGATCATCGGCGATAACACCGACATGTATGCTCAGGCATATTTCTCATATGACTCAAAGAAATCCGGCGGTGTTACCGTATCCCATCTTCGTTTTGGTAAGTCCAGAATCCGTTCTACATATCTGATTGACGAGGCAGACTATATTGCATGTCATAATCAGTCATATGTAGGAAAGTATAACCTCATAGACGGACTGAAAAAAGGCGGAACTTTTGTTTTGAACTGTCAGTGGACTGAAGAAGAGCTGGATGAAAAATTACCTGCAGAACTTAAGAGAAAAATTGCAAATGATGATATTAACTTCTATATTATCAACGCTACTGATATAGCCCGTGAGGTAGGCCTTGGCAACCGTATCAACATGGTTATGCAGGCAGCATTCTTCAAGCTGGCCAATGTTATTCCCATAGAAGATGCTGTTAAATATCTGAAGGAATCCATTGTTGAAGCTTACGGAAGAAAAGGTCAGGCAATAGTAGACATGAACTATGCAGCAGTTGACAAGGGAATAGAGTCTCTGCACAAGGTAAATGTGCCTGAGAGCTGGAAAACTGCACAGGATGAACCCGTTAAGGAAGATTCAGATAAACCCGAGTTCATCAAAAAAGTTGTTGAGCCTATGAATAATCAGATGGGCGATAATCTGCCAGTAAGCACATTTAAAGGTATTGAGGACGGTACATTCCCTGCCGGTACTTCTGCTTTTGAAAAACGCGGAATTGCAGTTACAGTTCCGGAATGGCAGATTGACAAGTGTATCCAGTGTAATCAGTGCTCATTTGTATGTCCTCATGCAGCTATTCGTCCGTTCCTTCTGGATGAGGAAGAAAAGAAGAATGCTCCTGAGACATTAACTACAAAACCTGCTGTAGGACCACAATTTAAAGGTTATGAATACAGAATTCAGGTTTCTGTGCTCGATTGTACTGGCTGCGGTAACTGTGCAGATGTATGTCCTGCAAAAGAAAAGGCTCTTATTATGAAACCTTTTGAAACTCAGGAACAGGAGATCGAACACTGGAATTATATTGAGAAAAATGTTACATATAAAGATCATCTTGCTCCAAAAACCACGCTTAAGAACAGCCAGTTTGCACAGCCCCTCATTGAGTTCAGCGGTGCTTGTGCAGGATGTGGTGAGACACCATATATCAAGGCTATTACACAGCTCTTTGGAGACCGTATGATGATAGCCAATGCTACAGGTTGTTCTTCAATCTGGGGCGGTTCAGCACCTGCAACAGTCTATTGTAAAAACAAGGAAGGCAAAGGACCTGCATGGGCAAACTCCCTGTTTGAGGACAATGCTGAGTATGGTTTAGGTATGTTCCTGGGAGTTAAACAGATTCGTGAAAATGTTAAGATGCAGCTTGAAAAACTGCTTACACTTAATGTACCAGAAGATCTTAAAGCTGCTGCAGAGAGCTGGATTGAAAACATGGACGATGGCGAAGGTTCAAAGAAAGCTTCCAAGGCACTTTGCGATGCTCTTGACAACTTTAAGCCTGAATGTGACGAATGCAAAGAAATAGCAGAAGAGCTCAACAAGAAACGTCACTACTTCGTCAAGAGATCCCAGTGGATCGTGGGCGGAGACGGATGGGCATACGACATTGGCTACGGCGGACTTGACCATGTTCTTGCTTCCGGTGAAGATGTGAATGTTCTTGTCTTTGACACAGAAGTTTACTCCAATACCGGCGGTCAGGCTTCAAAGGCTACTCCTACCGCAGCTGTGGCTAAGTTTGCAGCATCCGGTAAACGTATCAAGAAGAAAGACCTTGGTATGATTGCAGCAACATATGGCTATGTATATGTAGCTCAGGTTGCAATGGGTGCCAACATGAACCAGTTCATGAAGGCTATCCAGGAAGCTGAAGCTCACAAGGGTCCTTCACTCATTATTTGTTATGCACCATGTATCAACCATGGTATCAGAGGCGGAATGTCAAGGACACAGACCAGAGAGAAACTGGCTGTTGAGTCAGGATACTGGCACCTGTGGAGATACAACCCTGCACTTAAGGAACAGGGCAAGAATCCGTTCATCCTTGACTCCAAAGAACCTACCAGAAGCTTCCGTGAGTTCATCATGGACGAGGTTCGCTACTCATCACTGCAGAAGACCTTCCCGGATGTTGCTGAAGAGCTGTTCAAGGCTGCAGAAGAAGATGCGAAAGAAAGACTGGAGACCTACAAGAGAATGGCTCAAATGCAATAATGCAGGATAGAGAACTTCTGAATGTAATATGAATAGAAGCTGATAAAATAAAGGACGGTAGTGAATTCAAATTCATTAACCGTCCTTTCTGCATTTCCTTGAGGACTTGGCCCGATATAATTCGCCATCTCCCGACCTGTGAGGCCCGCTCTCTGTATCCGGCGGACTGATACCAAATTCTCTGTATTGGGAAGTGTTGCTTCGAAGCATTCAGTTGTTCTTCAGGAGAAGCCGTGCATTCCTTGTAACTCATAATAAAAGGGGCTGTTCCTGAAACAACCCCTTCACTATGACCTTTATTCGGTTCTATAATAAATGGGTTCTATAATAAATGGGGTACCGAAGAAAAATTCCGGTACTCCAACATTTATTTATAAAAAAACAGAGCATGGAGTTGAAATCTCAAGTAAAATGAAATTGCGAGTCCCATTTTGAAAGGAGATTCAACCATGCTCTATAAAGATTATACGCAAGAATTGATTGGATTTAAAGATGTA